>PFTO01000002.1:15978-16289 GCA_002789615.1 Acidobacteria bacterium CG_4_9_14_3_um_filter_49_7
AAACCGTCCGTGAAGAGGAGGAGGATATCCCCATGCCCCATCAGGGTTAGTTCATTTACGGTGTATCCGTCTTTTCGCCCCAGGGGGCTGTTGTGCTGGCGATAGTCCACATCATCCCGGGACGGCATGGTCCCGATGGGCGGAAAAGTGATGGTATTCTCATTTCCAACATGTACGATTTTGTCATTTCTGTATGAAAAAACGATGGGGAAGGGATGGGCTGCACTCAAAAACCGAAACAGGCCGTTTTCAGAGATTTCCCCGTAGATCATGGTGATGTATTTGCGAAAACTGGAGGTCTGATAGAAGCG
>PFTO01000054.1:0-10239 GCA_002789615.1 Acidobacteria bacterium CG_4_9_14_3_um_filter_49_7
CAATTGCCAGTAGCATACCCTCAATTCCACGTCCCCCGAAACCGCCCGGAATCAGGACGCCATCAACTTCCTTCAAGAGAGTAAGACTGGACTCATCCTTTTCAAACATGGAAGAATCAAACCACTTCAACTTTACGTCCAGACCATTGGCAAAACCGGCATGGGCCAGCGCCTCATTCAATGACTTGTATGAATCGGCATAATCCACATACTTGCCCACAATCCCGATTTCTACTCCATCAGAGGGATTTTCGATTTTTGTCCGCAACTCTTTCCACTTCTTCAGTCCTCTGCCTTGTTTGCGTAGTGACAGATGCCGACAAATCGCGTTATCCAGGCCCTGCTGTTCAAACATAATGGGCACAAAATAGATATTTGACACGTCACGGGCCTCAAACACCGCCTCCTTTCGAACATTGCAGAAAAGGGCAATTTTGTCCTTGATACTTTCGGGCAATTCCCGTTCCGTTCGGCAGAGTATAATGTCCGGTTGAATCCCGATTTCCCGCAACTGCTTCACACTATGCTGGGTTGGTTTGCTCTTCAATTCACCTGCAGCTTTAATGTAGGGCACATACGTCAGATGGATGTACAGGACCTCATCCCTGGGATGTTCCAAGCCAAACTGTCGGATAGCCTCCAGAAACGGCAATGATTCAATATCGCCGACGGTACCGCCTATCTCGGCTATCAGTACATCCACATCCTCTGAGATCCGTTTGATACTGTGCTTGATTTCATCCGTAACGTGGGGAATCACCTGCACAGTCTTTCCCAGGTAATCTCCCCGCCTTTCTTTTGTAAGCACAGCATTATAGATTTTTCCGGCAGTCTGGTTATGAAATTGAGTAGAATGTGAAGATGTAAATCGCTCATAATGGCCAAGATCCAGATCTGTTTCCGTGCCATCATCGGCAACATAAACCTCACCGTGTTGAAACGGGCTCATTGTTCCGGGGTCCACATTCAGATACGGGTCGAACTTCTGGAGCGTTACTGTATAGCCGCGGTCCTCCAGAAGTGCTCCAATGGATGCCGCGGCGATTCCCTTTCCAAGTGACGAAACCACACCTCCCGTCACAAAAATAAACTTTGTCATTCGACATCTCCCAATAAAGCTTTCAGCTGAAGATAATCTTCATTTGTGTCAATACCAATGCCGGAATAATCAGTCTTCTCAACATGAATCCGAATTCCGTGTTCCAGAGCCCTTAATTGTTCCAACCCCTCAATGTTTTCAAGAGCTCCCTTTTCCATTCGGGCAAAATCAAGTAGAAAAGACCGTCTATAGCCATAAATCCCCACATGCTTAAACCAGTGGCCCATTTCCTCATTCTTCACATCAAACTCAATGGCCATGTTCGGACTCTTTCGAAAAGGAATCGGGCTTCGGGAAAAATAGACCGCGTTTCCCCTTCTGTCACAGACTACTTTTACCACATTCGGGTTAAAAAGCTCCCGCTTATCCGCAATCCTGGCCATTACCGTGGACATCTTCAATTCAGGATCCTCCCGAAAAGGCCTTATAAGAGCGTCAATTACCTTGTTTGTGATCAGCGGCTCATCACCCTGTACATTTACAACCACATCCACGTCCAGGCTCCTTGCTACCTCCGCAATCCGATCCGTACCGGACTGGTGTTTCCGTGACGTCATCACCGCTTGACCTCCAAATGAAAGAACGTGGTCAAAAATTCGCTGATCGTCAGTAGCAACAACAACATCATCCAATAGGGAAGAAGACATTGTCCGTTCATATACCATCTGGATGATAGTCTTATCCTTAATTTTTAACAGCGGCTTTCCTGCAAGCCTTGAGGACTCATATCGCGCGGGTATGATTGCTTTTACCTTCATGTAAATAGAGTCTACCTGAAAGGGACTCTTGTTGCAAGAAAAAAGAAGATGAGCCGGGACAAGGTCAAGGCTAAGCCTGAACCGCGCTTATCTTTAGATAATACACAGCTTGTCCTTTTCAAATCCACAACTCACTCCTGAATTTAGACTCGAGTTTCTCCGTTATATTCTGGTCATTGGAAACAAATGAGAATTTAGTTGTATTTGCAAAGTGTGTCAAACCTTCAAGGAGTTAAGACATGGACGGGTTGAGATCAAGTTGAAGTTGAGTGGGGAAAGCAAACCCCGGAGGCTTCTCCTTCTTTACTTAGACTCAAAACTTAAACTTAGATTTAAACTTGTCTTCTTCCCCCCCGTTGTCTCTTCTGGTAAACTATATTTGAAATGGTAGTTAAACGAAAAAATGGGAAACAATCTGAAACACTGGCAGTCGAGTTTACGGGTCTGGCATTTGTATGCGTGGGTGTTATTATTTTTCTTGCATTGATTTCGTTCAGCCCCAAAGACCCGACTTTTCTCAACAGTATCACGGTCTCACGGATTCGTTCTACGAATCTGATGGGCAATTTCGGGGCTCAGCTTTCGGCCATCCTGCTGCAGCTTTTTGGTTACGCTTCTTATCTTTTCCCCGTATTCTTTCTAATCACAGCCATGGTTCTTCTGCAGAAGAAGAGCTTTGGCCCCATTTTGCTGCAGCTACCGTTTTTTCTGCTGGAAACTTTGGTAATTGCTGTACTGTTTGCCGTAGTTCTTTCTGATTTTGTTCTGATCGCATCGGTGGCACCGCTGGACTACGTGAGCGCAGGCGGAATTATTGGTAACAATATCAAAGGTTGGATGCTCCCTGCACTCAACACATGGGGCACATTGATTCTGTTGCTCTTTCTTCTTATCGCATTTTTCATGCTCGCAACCCGACTGGGTATTTCTGTCATTATTGCGGCTGTGGCTAAGGCTTTCCTTGATGCAGCCCGGTCCTTTTCAGCGGTTTTCAAAAAGATCGGCCGGGAATTGAGGATGGTGAAAAAGAAGAAAGCAGTGATTCGCCAGATGGATTCGGAAAAGAAACATCGCGAAAAGATCCGCCAGAAAATCAAGAGCAAAGAGCTTCCACCCATCAGCCAGCCGGTTCCTCAGGATACCGACGAAAAAAATAATCCGCTGGATATTGCTATCCGCACCGGCCTGCTCCCAATATCCGGGAAACCCTATAATCCGCCCTGGCGGGACATTTTTGCCAATCCAGATCCCGACAACAGTATTGACCGACATGACCTGTCCAGAAAATCAAGTCTCCTGGTTAAAAAACTGGAAGAATTCAAGGTGACGGGCCGTGTAGTGAATATTCATCCCGGCCCCATTGTAACGACTTACGAATTCAAGATGGATCCAGGTATCAAGTATAATAAGGTGCTTTCCCTTGCTCAGGATTTGAGCATTGCATTAAGCGCAGAGTCCATCCGGATCGACCGAACACCAAAGAAACCGACTATCGGAATCGAAGTCCCAAATGACAATCGAAGGTTAATTGTTTTGAAGGAAATACTGGAAACAGGCACATTTTTGTCTGCAGCGTCTCCCCTTACGATTGTTCTTGGAAAAACCATCACGGGAACGCCTATCGTCACCTCCCTTGATAAGATGCCCCACCTGCTTGTGGCGGGGCAGACCGGGTCGGGCAAAAGTGTGGGACTTAATGCCATTCTTTGTTCCCTCCTGATCCGAAATACTCCTGAAATGGTTAAATTAATCATGGTGGACCCGAAGATGGTTGAACTTGGTGTGTACGGTCATATCCCTCACCTTCTCACCGATGTTATCACCGACCCGAAGGAGGCCGCCTCAGCCCTTTCCTGGGCTGTTGGTGAGATGGAACGACGTTATCTTTTGCTGAAAGACATCAAGGTGCGCAGTCTTGCAAAATACAACGCAGTCGTCCAGGCGGAATTCGTGGATGATGAAAAGCACAAACCAATGCCTTACATTGTTATTGTCATTGACGAAATGGCTGATCTCATTATGACGGCCCGTGCCCAGGTGGAAGAAAGCATAGCGAGGCTGGCCCAGAAGGCCCGCGCTGTCGGGGTTCATCTCATTGTGGCGACTCAACGCCCGAGCCGTGACATCATTACCGGTGTCATCAAATCCAACCTGACCTCGCGAATCTGTTACCGGGTGGCCCAGATGATTGACTCCCGCATCGTTCTCGACCAGGTTGGGGCAGAACAGCTGTTGGGCCGGGGGGATATGCTATTCCTGCCCCCCGGAACATCCAATCTGATCCGAATTCATTCTCCCATGGTCACAGAGAAGGAAGTCAACGGACTGGTTTCCTACCTGAAATCTTACGGCAAACCGGTATACATGAATGAGATTAAATCCTATGGAGCGGACGATGATGATGAAGGTGGATTCGAAATCGGTGATGGTGACACACTTTCCAGCAACGATCGGGAGTATATTCAGGCCGTAAAGCTCATTGTTGCCACAGGTCATGCCTCCGTGTCCTATCTTCAGCGGAAAATGTCAATTGGATATAACAAGGCGGCACGATATATTGATATGATGGAACACGACGGCATTGTGGGACCGCCTGCCCAGCAGGGGGGAAAAACCAGAGAAATTCTGGTGGATATTGGATTTGTTCAACGATTAAAGGAACTGGATTCATGAGGTTCTTATTTTTTACAGCAATTGTTTTTGGAGTTTTCTACTTTTTTTACAGTAAATTGCGACGCTTTCTTGCACAGATATTTCAACCCCTTACTACCGATGGTGGTCCGAAAAACTCTAAGGCATCAACCAAACAACAGGGAAGAATCAATAAAGGTGAGATGCAGCAATGTCCTTCCTGCGGCGTTTATTTTCCCGCCGGAACGGGAAAATATTCAGGTGGAGTAGAATACTGCTCCGAGACCTGCTCAAAAAAGGAAAACAATAAATGAGTAAGAGGGCTGAAATTGTAGAAATCGGGAGACGTCTTTACGCAAAAGGTCTGGTAACCGGCTATGAAGGAAATATTTCAGAAAGAAATGGAGACAGTATTCTGATAACTCCCTCGGGGGTATGTAAAGGCTATCTAAAAGAAGATGACATAATTGAAATCAATGGTCTCGGAGAAAAATTATCCGGAAACGGTGTACCTTCCTCCGAAACGGCGCTTCATCTGAAAACCTATCGGGAACGGGAAGATGTTCAGGCAATTGTGCACGCTCACCCACCCACTGCTACCGGTTTTGCCTGTTCCGGCATGGGACTGGATCAGAGCCTCACCGCTGAAACCGTTCTGACGCTTGGAGCCGTTCCCCTGATTCCCTACGGAACACCATCCACATTGGAACTTCCGGATGCTATGGATGGCTTTATGGGCTATGATGCTTTTCTTCTGGCCAATCACGGTGCAATGACCGTGGGTAAAACGCTGGAGAATGCCTATTTTTTTATGGAGCAGGTGGAACAGTATGCTAAAATCTCATTTGTAGCGAACACGTTGGGAACCCCGAAGCCCCTGCCCTGCGATGAGGTTGACAAACTCATGTCATTGCGGGAAAAACTTGGAATCACTACGGGAGATCCCGCCGTATGCAGTCGAGACGGACAGGTAACCCTCTATCGGTTTTCCAGAAATGAGTTGGTAAACCTGATTCAGGAAATCTTAAACGAATTGGGAGGATGACACATGGGCGATGCCATTGGAATGATTGAAACAAAAGGGCTGGTCGCACTGATTGAAGCCGGTGATGCGGCAGTTAAGGCTGCTAACGTCACCCTGGTCAGTTATGAAAAGGTGGGGGGTGGTTATTGCACCATCGTGGTTCGGGGAGATGTTGCTGCCGTTAAGGCTGCAACAGATGCCGGCGCTGCTGCAGCGAGACGTATAGGTGAGCTGGTATCTGTACACGTTATTCCGCGTCCTCACAAGGGATTGGAAGGCACACTGCCCATCGGTACATCCAAGTAAGCAGAATTGCAGGCACCGCTTCGAAAAACTGTAATGGCCGGAAAAAGAAAAAAGGGAGTATATACTCCCTTTTTTTAATGACCCCGTAACGGTAGTCCGTATTTTGACGAATGGTGTTTATCGTAATCATCAAATCATCAGTATGGTACTATACATATGGTCAGTAGAAGCTTGACAGGATGAGCATTACTAATGGGAAACACAAAGAAAACATCAAGAAAATCGGTCAGAAGAGGGAAATTGCTGGGCAGTATCTTCTGGCATATTCGATTCCGTAGAAAAATTATCCTGAAAAACTTGAATATCGCATTCCCAAACAAGAATTTGCAATGGAAGAAGACTATCGGTAAAAAGTGTTTTCAATCCATTGGTTCAGTTTTATTTGAATTTTTTCGCCTTCCCGTTTATTTTCGTGATGACAAACTGGACAATATCCTGGTTGTCGATAAGGGGCAAGACCTACTGGAAAAATACAAAGACACGGGAGCCATTCTCATTACCTGCCATTTGGGAAATTGGGAACTTGCCGGCGCCAGGATTTCAGCATGGGGCCACAAACTGACTGCATTGGCATATCGACAGAAAAGTAATATAGTACATAAATACATGCATAAGATCAGATCATCATACAAGATGAACGTCGTGTACCATCGGGACTCCATGCGCCCGTTTCTCGCGACATTGAAACGTCGTGAGTTCATTGGTTTTCTTGCTGATCAGAACACTACCCCGGAGAAGGGAATTTTTGTAAACTTCTTTGGAAAGCAGGCTATCGTTGTGGATTTGCCCGCAAAACTCAGTGTGAAAATGAAAAGGTCAATTCTGTTTTTCTGTGCCTGCTACGATGAAAAAGATCATATGTACCATATGGAACTGGAAGAACTGAAATCAGACCAGGAACTGAACGAAAAAGGGGATGTGGAAAAGATTGTGAGAATGTACACGGACAGAATCGAAGAAGCCATTCGCCAGCACCCGGAACAATATCTCTGGTTTCACAAAAGATGGAAAACAAGACCAGACAGTGAATCAAACATTTATTAGGCTTTCTACCATATACTGGCTTCTCTGCCCTTAATTCAGGCTCTGAATGAGTCTCGTTTTCCGGAAAGATTCTTCAGTTTCGAGAAATGCCGCTATACTGTATAATGAAATTTGATTTTGAACGTGAGGCAATTATATGTTTGTTGGTAAGATTATCGGAACCGTGGTGGCAACCCGAAAGGACCCGAAACTGGAAGGAAGAAAACTTCTGATTGTCCGACCTCTTGATGAACACATGGCCGCCGCCAAAAACGACTACCTTGTAGCTGTAGACACAGTAAGCGCCGGCTACCATGAACAGGTCCTCGTTGTCCAGGGGAGCTCAGCCCGGATGGCGTTCGGAATGAAGGATTGCCCGGTGGATTCCGCCATTATCGGTATCGTGGACAGTTTCGTCATTGAAGATATTCCGGGAGAATCCGGATGAGTTTTTCAGATAAGGTTCGAAATGCCGGGATCGTTGGTGCCGGCGGTGCTGGTTTCCCTACCTACATAAAAATGCAATCCAGCGCTGACACCCTCATCTGCAACGCAGCGGAATGTGAGCCCCTTCTTTACACAGACTATTACGTGATTCAAAATCATATTGATGACGTAATTCGCGGTATGCTATTGGCTAAAGAAGAACTGGGTGCAAAACGCGTCGTGTTTGCTATCAAGGAAAAACGTCATGACTTGTTTCCGGTTATCGAAAAAGCTATTGAAGCAGCCGGTGGCGGTGTTGAACTTTTTGCTATGGGAGACTATTACCCGGCCGGAGACGAACAGTCTCTGGTTTACGATGTCACTGGCCGAATTGTTCCACAGAACGGGATTCCAATCCATGTAGGTGTAGTGGTCAATAATGTCTTGACGTTTTACCAGATATGGAACGCTATCGAAAACTCAGTACCGGTCACAGAAAGATATGTATCTGTAGTCGGCCGTGTCAAGCGCCCCTACGTAGCCGTTGTTTCCATTGGGACTCCCTTTTCCAGACTTGCAGAAATAGCAGAGCCGGAGCCGGGTACCGTTATGATTGAGGGTGGTGTAATGATGGGGCACGTCCGGACTCAGGACGATACTGTAAGCAAAACAACAGGTGCAATTGTGTTTCTTGAAGAGGGAAACCCCGCGGTTCGGGAAAAAATAGATTCTTTTCAATCTGTCACACGCTTTTCAAAGGCAGCGTGCTGTCAGTGTACCGAATGCACAGTTTTGTGCCCCCGTTACAATCTGGGCCATGACATTGAGCCTCACATGATTATGCGCACGCTGAATTATGGACTGGACGCAAAATCAGCAGTTGCCCAGGCTGCTTATCTCTGTTGCCAGTGTGGGGTTTGTTCCCTTTTTGCCTGCCCGTTCGGACTGAGCCCCAAGCGCGTGTACGCGGATTTCAGGGCAAAATTGACTGAATACAACATTCCTCCTCTGGAACATGTCATCGACCCCTTCAACGACTCAAAGAAGTTGCCAAGCAAGCGATTAAAGGCACGGCTGAATCTTCTTGATATTGACGTAATGGCAGAGTTCATCGGCACCCTTCCCTTCTCAGGACCCTTCAAAATACAGTTGAAGCAACACATAGGCGCCCCCGCTACTCCGACTGTAAAGTCAGGAGACCTTGTTACGACCGGGCAAATCCTTTCCAATGTACGCCCTGAAGAGCTGGGCACACCGGTTCATTCTCCAGTGGACGGTGTGGTAAAAGAAATTACGGAAGAATTCATTGTTATAGGAAGTGAATCATGAGTATGGCAATCGGGATGATTGAACTGAACAGCATCGCCAAGGGGTTTGAGGTTTGCGACACGGCTTTGAAAACATCTGCAGTGAAGCTGGTGACATCCCAGAGTATCTGCCCGGGTAAATACATCGTTTTTTTAAGCGGGAATGTTTCGGAGGTTCAGGCCGCGATTCGGAATGGAATCGAAGCCGGAGGCCGCTACGTGGTGGACGATCTGATCATTCCAAACGTAAACGATGACGTTTTCCCGGCACTCTATGCCACAAAGGATGTGGGGAACATAGATGCACTGGGCGTGATTGAAACCTTTTCGGTTGTGGCCTCCATTTTTGCTGCGGACGCTGCGGTTAAAGCCGCTTCCGTTCGGCTGATTGAAATCCGAATGGCCATGGGACTGGGTGGCAAAGCGTTCTGCGCATTTACCGGGGATATTGCAGACGTTAAGGCCGCAGTTGAAGCCGGTCTTGACGCGGTCCATGACAAGGCCATGCTGGTATCATCCGTCATTATTCCCTCTCCACACGAGCGGCTGAAAGACGAGATACTGTAAGCAGGAGGAAAGGTGCAACTGGGAATCGTAGTTGGAAAACTGTGGGCAACAATGAAAAATCCATCTCTTGACGGTAAACGCATTCTCGCCTGCCGTCCCATTGACAAGGGTGGCAAAGTTATCGGCAATCTCTTCTTTGCTCTGGATTGCGTTGGCGTCGGCACCGGGGAAAGAGTTCTTTTCGTCCAGGGGTATGAGGCCTCCCATTGTTTTCTGCCGGAGATCGTTCCGACAGACTATACCGTGATAGCAAAAGTGGATGAGGTTGCACAATGAAGATTTGTACGGTATCAGGGCAGATCATCTCCACTGAGAAAAATCACCGTCTTTCCGGATATCCCCTTCTAACCCTGGATGTACTGGAAGTTGACGGAACGCCGACCGGGAAAGAGCTGGCCGCTTTTGACACCATCGGCGTTGGTATCGGTGAACGGGTATTGGTTACCATTGAGGGGGACGCCGCGGTCCAGCTTATCGGGCACCAGGATGCGCCTGTTGACGCAGTAATTGTGGGCGTAGTGGATAAAGTCGAACTCCTTTCAAGGGAGAGGGCCCAGATATGATAGCGATGGAAAATACAGCAGTGTTGTTCAGCGTTGTCGTCGCGGTATCTGCCTTTGCTTTTATTGTCGAACAACGCACGCAGATTGGCAAAAAGCTCTCCGGGGTCGTAATTGCCATGTTTTCCATGATGCTGTTGGCCAATCTGAGGCTGGTACCGGGTTCCGCCCCATCCTATGACTTTGTATTCCACTGGGTGGTACCGGTGGCTATTCCCATGTTTCTGTTCAAAGCCAATCTGGTTGCAATTTTCCGGGAAACCGGTAAGACCCTGGTGGCATTTCTTATCGGCGGCCTTGGCACACTGATCGGCGCACTGACCATGTTTTTCCTGCTCAACCGGGGTGAACAGTCATTGAAGGCGCTCGGGCTCTTCAGCGCCACTTATGTCGGTGGGACAATTAATTTTGTCGCCATTTCCGAGATCCTGCAGATCAAGGGTGATATGCTGGCATCCGCCGTCGCAGCCGATAATGTGGTTATGGCAGTGGCACTGATTTTTCTCTTTCTTGTTCCAACCCTGAAAGTGGCCCAGAA
>PFTO01000054.1:10304-10655 GCA_002789615.1 Acidobacteria bacterium CG_4_9_14_3_um_filter_49_7
TGTTTGGTGGCCAGGACTTTGTCTATGCCCTCTCCATTTCCTTTGTCATAGCCGGTTTGTCCATGTTTGCCGCGGGGTTTCTGGGAAACATCCCTTCCATCCTGATTTCAACTGTTGTCACCGTGGCACTGGCCACCCTATTCCCCCGGTTTTTCACCAACATTCGCGGCTCTGAGGAAATTGGTATTTTCCTGATGTATCTATTCTTTGCTGTGGTTGGGGCATCAGCGGATTTCGGAGTCATTCTTCAAAACGGAATCTATCTCTTCATCTTTGCTGCGGGAACCATTTCCATTCATCTGGCCGTTATTCTCTTTGGGGGAAGATTACTTAAAATCCCGCTGCCTGAAA
>PFTO01000054.1:10770-15808 GCA_002789615.1 Acidobacteria bacterium CG_4_9_14_3_um_filter_49_7
TGCCATCGCTACTTTTGTCGCTTGGAACCTTGTCGCAATCGTTCGAATGTTTTCGTAACCGCTTGAATACCCTGCCCAATTCCCGGGTAATAAATTCAGGACCTGCAAGGGGTTGCCGAAAGCAGGCAAACGAGGAATATTTTGTATTATGCTATACTTAATTACATAATTTTAGTGAGTAGAACAATATGCGCTATTTTCTTTTTGTTCCGACAATTGACCCAACCGGAGGGATGAAGATTTCAGACAAAGCGTTCTCTGAAATTTCAAATGATACGGGTGTGGATGTCGCAACGCTGCGAAATTCTTTTTACGGAAAAGGCATCGCCTGTCTTCGATCTCATTCGGACCCGGAAGAGCCGGGAAAAATCGCCGAGGCCCTCTCACTCCACTCTATCCCCAATCTTTTTACGCGAACGGCTGACATTGAAGAGATCCCAGTTTTCCAGACGGTGAAATTGATTTTACGGCCTAACGGAATTGAATTCAGAACCGCTTCCGGAAAGTATGGGATGAGCTTCGACCAACCCATTGCGATCGCCTCAAATATAGAATGGACCCGGGACTCCATACAAAGAAGTGTGATAAAGGGCGAACAGTTTGTGATCGCGTCAGCGAACCAGGCTTTCATTTTTCGGGCAAAATCGGTCGTCGTGGAAAATGTTCCAGGCCTCACAAAGTATTCCCGAACTCACAACACGGCTCTTTTTCTGGAGAATCTTTTCAAGCAAGGACAACGACTTTACGTGGACAGTTCTTTCCAGCGGCTACAGGTTGTATTGAGAGGAGACTTTCCGCGTTATGCTCAATTCTTGTCAACGGTCGTAAACTCAGGATTTCTGGAGTCGGATTTCCCCCAAACTCTGCTTGAAGAACAGGAACTTGAGGAAGTGTCGGCAGCCTCCTACAACCATCGGGTATACAGGGGATTTGATCTTTTTCGCCATCGCTACCTGCATGGATTACGGGCCGCAACGATGGATCACACCTCACTTGCATGGATCCTTCTCTTCTTTCTCACCTACAGTGGATTGCGGATTCAAAGTTCCGCATTGATTGGCATCGGGCTGGGCCTGATCACCCTGAGCTTGAACATCCGTTTTTTCCAACTATTTCACTTGAAAAACCTGGTCCAGGACATCCCCGTTTCCAAGCTTCGATCGGTCAGTGCCGGTTTCGTGGAAGTTATGGGACGAGTCCACGCCAAGGATCGCTTCATTTCACCTGTCTCCGGGGCGGAATGCGTGTATTTCCGCTACAGGAAAGAAAGCATGTACCGTACACGCAATGGCTACGGATGGCAGACTGTTGAAATCGGCGAGGCATTTTCCGAGGACTGTTACCTGGACGATGGTACAGGCATCATTTCCCTTAACTTGAAAAACGCTAATTTCTCTGTAACGTCAAGAGAAACAGTCAATCATACCTACGCCGAACTCAATGCGGGGATGACCCCCGTGCCGGGAATGAACAATACTCGCTACACGGAAGAATATCTTCAGGATGGGCGGACAGTTTATGTCATGGGGACAGCCACACCGGTGAACCCGCTTCGTCGCTTTGGAGAATACCTGTCTGAGGTGAAAAAGGACAAGGACAGGCTTCTTCGATTTGACCTCAACGGCGACGGTGTCATTGATGAGCCTGAGTGGCAAGCAGCACTTCCCAAGCTCCGACGGGAATTTCTCGGACGGTATATGGACAAGGGACAGAGTTTCAGTCTCATGCTCGACTTCAGAAAAGATTTTCCTGTGTTTCTGGTATCCGATCAACCGGAAGAGAAACTGTTGAAGAAATTGAAGTGGAAAGTTCCCGGCACTTTTGTGTTGGGTTTTCTAACGTTTATAGGATTTCTGATCTTCATGATCAGTACATTTGGAGGGTAAAATGTTTGCATTATTGACACTGGGTGTTTTTCTATTCATTATTTTTGTCATAGTCATGTTGATTGTGAAAATGTATAACCGGTTGATTTATTTAAAGAATCAGGTACCACAATCATTTGCGAACATTGATGTACTGTTGAAGCAGCGTCATGATGAGCTTCCCAAACTGGTGGAAGTGGTGAAAGGTTACGCCGCCCACGAAAAAGACACTCTGGAGCGCGTGATCAAGGCAAGGAATCAGTATCTTGCGGCCAACACCATTGGCGAAAAGCTCGAAGCCAACAACATGATCACCGGCGCGTTGAAACAACTGTTTGCATTGTCGGAAAAGTATCCCGACCTGAAAGCGAATGAAAACTTCCTGATGTTACAAAGGCGCATTTCCGAGATTGAAAACAGCATTGCGGATCGACGGGAAATGTATAACTTCACGGTCACCAACTTCAACACCATCATTCAGCAATTTCCGGAAACGATACTTGCCGGTATGATGCATCTGGAGAAATTCCCGCTCTTCAAGGCGGATGAAGAAGACAGAGAAGACGTAAAAATCTCTTTCACATCATAGACACAGACAATTCAGCAAGGTAGCGTAAAAACAAGGGCCAGGACTTCAGTCCTGGCCCTTGTTTTTGGTTATGCATTCTTCTACTTCGCGGACGATCTATCCTCAAATGCCTTATTTCGAATCATTTTTTCTGTGCTGTAAGGGGCTTTTTCCCCGCCAAGGTACTTGTGAAACCATTCCAGATGAGCGTTGTAATACACCGGCATGGATTTCACTATATCCGGCCAATGGCCGTCGTTCTTGAAAATTATCAACCATGACGGCGTGTTCATTTTTTGCAGCGCAGTGAAAAACTGAACGCTCTGGGTATAGGGTACTCGATAGTCCCGCTCCCCGGTAATCACCAGACAGGGAGTTTTGAAATTTGTAACATAGGTCGACGGGGATGCCCGATGGTAATATTCCGGATTTTTCCAGGGAGTACCGCCGTTGTCCCATTCCGGAAACCACAACTCTTCAGTGGCATAGTACATTGACTGAAGATCAAAAATACCCATCATCGAAGCAATCGCCTTAAAATGTTTATTATGCCCTTCCAGCCACATCATGGCATAGCCACCCCACGACCAGCCCATGACCCCCATTCTCTCAGAATCGACATAGGGAAGTGCGGCCAGATAGTTGGTAACGTTTTCAAGATCCGTCATCACCTTTCCGTCATAATCACCCGAGATCGCGGCAGTAAAATCCTGTCCATAGCCTGTGGAGCCGTGGGGATTCGGGAACGCAACCACGTAGCCTGAACCGGGATACACCTGCCAGTCCCCTCGGAAAGAATCTGACCACATGTACTGTGGGCCCCCGTGAACATTAAGAATCAGTGGATACTTTTTCGCCGGGTCAAAGCCATGGGGTTTCACGATAAAAACCTGAATCCTGCTATCCCCAGCGCCATTCACCCATACACTCTCTGCCGGACGGATGTCCACTTCATCCGCAACTTTCTGGTTGAATGAACTTTTGCGTACCGGTTCTTTCATGTGATTCGGACGAAATTGCCAGATTTCATAGGGCGCTCCTACTGAGGACCGGGTAAAAAGCAATGTGCCGTCCCGCAGCACCTGGAATTCACGCACGAATGAAGCATCCAGAACTTTCTGGATACTGCGATTTTTCAGTTCAATCTGATACACGGGAGTATGTCCCTTTTCGGGAACTGTAAAATAAAGACTCCTAGAGTCCTTCGCCCACTTGAAATCTGTCACCCAGTTGTCAAGAGGTTCCGTCAGGCAGGTTGTCGTTTTTTCCTTCAGGTCATATACGCAGAGGCGAAAACGGTCTGATTCGTAACCTGGGACCTTTTGCATTCGGTAAGCAATGTAACGGCCATCAGGGGAAAATGACGGATCTCCATCATAAGCCGGATTTGAAACTGTCAGGTTTGCGCCCTTCCCTGTCTTCAGGTTCAGGAGGTAGAGATCGCTGTTTGTGGACGTTTCTTTGTGTTTGTCCGGGTTTATCACGATACACACTGTTTTGCCATCAGGGGAGACCGCGTAGCTTCCGCCGTAGGCGGGAAAGTCTTCTCTACCCTTTGTTAATTCAAAGATCGAATCATCAGAAGTGTCCAGCTTAAAAATATGGGTAAATTTCCAGTTCCGGAATTCGGTCCAGTGTCTATAGAGGAGTTTGGATGCGATGTGGGCCTGGGTCGGACCTTTTCCCAGCTGATCCTTCAGCTTCCTGTTGGCCTCAGAATCCGCACCCGCTTCCGGAAATACTGTGCTTTCGAATAGAATTGCCGACCCATCCGGAAGTACCTGGGGGTCACTGATTCCAGCCGAAAAAAACGTCATCTTTTGCGCTTCACCACCAGTTGCGGACATTTTCCACAACTGTACACCATCCTTCCGTGTGGAAACGAAATAGATGAAGTGCCCGCACTGTGACCAGACGGGGGAATAATCAGATGCTTTGTTAAAGGTGAGTTGTTGCGTGTCACCTGTATCCAGATTCATCCGCCAGATGTCGCTGTTTTCTTCCGCCTTTTTCAGATTGAAAGCTGTAACAACAAAAAGCACCTCTGTGCCGTTCGGTGAGACGCTCATGGATGAAATGGATTTGAGGCGATAAAGGTCATCCAGGGTAAAAGCTCTCTTTTCGGCTGCGGACAATGTTGTGGTAATACATAGAAAGAACAGGAGTAAGATCATTTTTTTCATGCAATCCTCCAGAATCAATTTACGACTGATTCTAGCATAAGGTTATTGAATTAGCGTGAGTGTAGCCAGCGTTTCAGATCCTGACCAAGAATATCATACGAGAAAATAGACAGAAACAGCATAATCATTGGGGGTACATAAATCCACGGGGCCACATTCAGAAAGCCTAATCCATCATAGACCATACGGCCCCAACTGGGGAAAGGCGGTCTTACCCCCAGCCCGAGAAAACTCAGGGTAGCTTCAATGAGAATCAGGTTCGCCATATTGAAGCTTGCTGCCACGAGAACCGGACCGATACCGTTGGGAATGAGATGGGTACGAATGATGTGCCAACGGGAAGCCCCCGTTGCTACCGCATACTGGACGTAATTCATTTCCTTCAGTTTCAACACTTCCCCCCGCATATACCGAGCCGGAAC
>PFTO01000134.1 GCA_002789615.1 Acidobacteria bacterium CG_4_9_14_3_um_filter_49_7
GCTGGGGGAAATTGGCGATTCAGTTTTCCATCAAGGTCAACACACGAAAGAAAATGGAAAATATGAACGAAAGCTATGTCCTGAAAGCCTCCAGTCAGCTTGCCGGAACAGCTCTCACCTATCTGGAACACCACAATGATCTGGATACTGCACTGGCAGATATCAATCGGGCCATTATGATGGATTCGTCCTTTGAAAACTGGAACATCAAGGCAAAGGTTCTCGGTGAACTGAAACGGTACAAAGAAGCCATCAAGGCAGCTGAAACGGCTCTGGAATTACAGAAAAAGGAAAAAAACGCATATACCAATATGGAAGCCTGGCAGCTTAACCGCCTCATGAAAAGTTGGGAAAAGACAAAATAGGGTTGAGATCCAGTTCAGAATGAAAATAAGTCCATGCCTAACTGGTTGAACAACAAGGGGAAAATACAAAATCATGCCTCCTGCTGCAACCAGGCCTGTCCTTCACCCTTTGCATCCCATTCGGTATAAAACTGTAGTTCCCGAATGCCATGGGGTATTATAAACTGATAGAAAGTTATTCAGGAGGCGCGTATGACCGATCGTCGATGGACAAAATTCTATGGCGACATTTCACAAACACTGGATTATCCCCGAAAGTCCCTCTACGAAGTGGTGATGGATACCGTGGAGAAAATGCCGGATGCCGTGGCAACAGATTTTTTCGGGTCCACAATGAACTATCGGCAGTTGGGGCGTTACATTGACAGGACAGCAGATATGCTGGCCAGTCTGGGATTCGGTGCCGGCGACCGCATCACGATTTCCATGCCCACTTCCCCCCAGGGCGTAGCTGCCGTCTACGCGGCCAACAAACTGGGTGGGGTCGCGTCCATGATTCACCCCCTCTCTCCCTCCAAAGAAGTCCGCGACTACCTCACCATGAGCAAGAGCCGATTCGCGCTGACACTGGATGCATTTTACCCGGTTTTTGAGGAAGCAAGGACCGGTACAGCACTTGAAACCCTTATTTTGACCCGGGTTTCAGATGAGATGCCGGCTTTGACACGGATAGGGTTCAAAATTACAGTCGGGAGAAAGATCAGGAAAGTTCCGGATAACGCTGACATTGTCTGGTGGCATGAGGCCATGGCAAAAAAACACAGCAAAACTGAAAAAGCCGTCGTAAAAGCCGATGATCTGGCCGCAATCCTCTACTCCGGCGGTACCACCGGAACATCGAAAGGTATTATGCTGTCCAACTATAACCTGGTAAGCGAAGGTATGATGGTAGCGAAGTGGGGAAAAATGGACGCAAGTGGCGTCATTCTTGCTATTTTACCTATTTTCCATGGCTTCGGGCTGGGTGTCTGTATCAATGCCGCATTCATGGGCGGGGCAAAATCCATTCTGGTTCCCAAGTTTACCCCGGAGGACGTGGCAAAACTGATCCGGAAAAAGCGACCCAATTTTCTTGTCGGCGTTCCGACCCTGTTCGAGGCATTGAGTCGAAGCCCGGTGTTTCAAAAGACAGACCTGTCCTGCTTGAAGGCTGTATTTTCTGGTGCGGACACATTGCCCCACACGGTAAAGAAACGCTTTGACACAGTTGTAAAGTCCGGGGGTGGCTCCTCCGAATTACAGGAGGGCTACGGTCTCACCGAGGCGGTAACAGCAATTATGGCGATGCCCCTCTCCGAGTATCGGGAAGGCAGTATCGGTGTTCCCTTCCCGGATATGGACGCGAAAATTGTCAAAGTGGACACAACTGAGTCCCTTCCAGTTGGAGAAGAAGGCGAAATCTGTCTTTCCGGCCCGGCCGTCATGCTGGGCTATCTCGACAACCCGGAAGAAACTGTAGCTGTCCTGAAAGAGCACGAAGACGGACAAGTTTGGCTTCATACCGGTGATCTGGGCACTATGGATGAAGACGGTTTTTTCTTCTTCAAACAACGTCTCAAACGGCTGATCAAATCCTCTGGAATGAACGTGTACCCCTCCCAGGTTGAAGCGGTTCTGCATCAGCACCCCGCCGTGGCGGAAGCCTGTGTCATCGGAATACCGGATCCTGAACAGATTGAGCGTGTCAAAGCATATGTCGTGTTGGAAAACCAGGAAACAACAGACGTGGAAATGGCAGATGAATTGATTCGCCACTGCAGGAAAAATCTAATTAAGTGGAGTTGTCCCCGCGAAGTTGTCTTCCGGGATGAACTGCCCAAAACCGCCGTCGGAAAAGTCGCCTTCCGGGTATTGCTGGATGAGGAAATTGCCAGACTGAAAGCCACTGGTGAATATGCCGGTCCGGAAGGTGACCAGTAAAACCAATGAAACCAGAGAAAATCATCCAGCGATTCCGGTCCATTGTCACAAAACCCTTCGAATATGCCTGTAGATTGAAAAAAACCGGAAAACAAAAAATTGTGGGTCACACCTGCACGTATTTCCCGGAAGAAATTATATTGGCAGCCGGTGCCCACCCTATAAGACTTTTCGGGCAATCTGCATCCGTTATGAAGGCAGACGCCCATATTCAAGCCTACAGCTGTTCTCTGGTGAGATCCCTTTTTGAGGACGCGCTATCAGGGAAGCTGGGGTTTCTGGATGTAATCGTTTTCCCACACAGTTGCGACACCATGCAGCGGCTGTCCGACATCTGGCGACTCAACGTGAAGGGCACGGTTCATCTCGACCTGCTTTTCCCGGTCCATCTGAAAAGCGAAGCGACAAGGGATTATATGAAAGCGGTAATTGAGCGGTTCCGGCTGGAACTGGGGAAAGCACTCAATGTGGAGATCACGGAAAATGCCGTTGCAGATGCCATTCTCCTGATGAACCGAATCCGCTCCGCTCTCCATGCTCTCTACGAAATCCGGTCCCAGACACCGGAGCGGATTTCCGGCAGCGACCTGAACCATGTGGTCCGGGGATGCATGATCATGGACCGCCATGAAGCGGCCGGATTGCTGGAACAACTGGTGGCCGCTCTCAAGGAAATGCAGCCATCCGCAGGAAGTCTCCAGGGAAAACGGATTCTGCTCTCCGGCGGTGTCTGCCTTCACCCGGACATCCATGATATTGTGGAAGAACAGGGGGGTGCAGTGGTATGGGACGATCTTTGTACCGGAAGCCGCTACTTTTACACGCCTGTTTCGGAAAATTCAGCGCCGGTGGACGCCATCGCGGATCGCTTTATCAACCGCGCCATCTGCCCCGCCAAACACAGCGGAATTACCCGCCGGGCTGAAGGCCTGCTGCAATTAACATCAAAATATAAGATTGATGGGGTCATTTTCCTTTTTCTGAAATTCTGCGACCCCCACTGCTTTGACTATCCAGACCTTAAAGCCGCACTTGAAGAAACCGGCATCCTCAGCCTCTTCCTCGAAGTGGAAACCGGGAAACCGGTGGACGGCCCCACCCGGACACGGGTGGAAACCTTCCTTCAAATTCTGAACCAGGGAAAATCATTGTCATGACAAAGAAAAAAGACCTGAAAAAATCCTCTGCCTACATGAAATCTGTCCCGAAAATGAAAAAAATTATGCGCAACTACTACCTGAAAGCAAAACATGCCCGCTATCTCGGCAAAAAAGTTGCCT
>PFTO01000196.1 GCA_002789615.1 Acidobacteria bacterium CG_4_9_14_3_um_filter_49_7
TTCCGGAATCTGCGGTCGCCTGATGTGTTGCATCAATTTTGAAATTACCCGGGATTGCGGTGATTGTCAGAAAAAAGAAAAAAAGGAAACGCCACCCTCTGAGTAAGTATTTTCTCTTCCATCGTGGAGTTTGCATTTTCTTTCCTTTTTGGTTATAATCTGAGCAAACAGGCGATTCAACGCAATCTACAAAGGAGTCAGATCCATGTCCAACAGGAAGCTAATCCGCCCAAATCTGAAAGACGTTAAGGCAAAGATGGGCGATCCGGATAGCAGACCACGGCACCAGATAGAATATGGCAGACAGGGTCCGTCCAGTGGGGGTGCGGATCAACCACTTCTGTCGCACCCCCTGCTGACCACAGCAAGACGAAAGCAGGCACCACCGGAACAGACCTACGCGGAGAATTTCTACTATCTGAAACAGATGACCAGCAAGGCCGTTGTTGTCATTATTATGGAGGACGGGGAAGAGATTCGCGGCATCATTGAATGGTATGACAAAAACTGCCTCAAGGTGAACCGGATGAAAGAGCCAAATCTACTCATTATGAAGGCCAGAATTAAATACATGTATAAGCAGGAAGAGGAGAGTCGTTCGACACGTCGGCGGACCCGTCGGCCAGTTCGGACAGAAGCAGAAAAGACGGACGCTCCAGTTGAGAAACCAAAACCTGAAAAAAAAGACTGAGTTTTTCCCCTGGAAACCATGAAAAAAAAGCCTGTTCTGGCCATCACCCCAGGTGATGCCTCCGGTATTGGTCCTGAAATTATCTGCAAGGTGTTGCCCGAAATCCAGGCATACTGTCTTCCTGTTGTCTATACATCACGTCTTCTCCTTGAAAGGGCAGGATTGTGTAAAAACCCAGATATGGAGACTGTAGAATTCCGTAACATTGGGATGGACTGGGAATTTCGCCCGGGCAAGCTTTCCGCCTTGAATGGCGAGTACGCCGCCGAAGCTATCAAAATGGCGGTTTCCGACTGTCTGTCTGGAAAATGTTCCGCGTTGGTGACAGGGCCCATCTCCAAGAAAGCCTGGGAGATGGCAGGGATTCCCTATCCGGGTCACACTGAGATGCTTCGGGACCTGGCCGGTGTTCCCCGAACCATGATGTTGTTCTATGCCCCCGCCTTTTCCGTGGTTCTTCACACGATTCATGTTCCACTGGCGGCAGTTCCAGTCACCATCACCCGGGAGCAATTACTGGATGGTATTCGATTCGCACAGTTGTACTATAGCAGGCTCGTTCGGAAACCATTCGAAATACGAGTCTGTGGCCTCAATCCCCATGCCGGGGAGGAGGGGCGCCTCGGTAGCGAAGATTTTGTGATTCGAGATGCAGTGAAAACACTCTCCGTAGAAGGCATAAGAGTATCCGGCCCATTTCCGGCCGACACCCTGTTTTCGCACATGCCCAGGGATGGCAGTGTGCTGGTGTACGCCATGTACCACGACCAGGGGCTTACCCCGATCAAGACGCTCTATCCTGAGAAATGTGTTAACATTACGTTGGGTCTTCCCTTCCTCCGGTCCTCAGTAAGTCATGGGACGGCCTTTGATATTGCCGGTAAAGGGAAGGCAGATTTCAGGAATCTTCTGGAGACGGTTCTTACAACCGTCCAATTGCTGAAAGGGAGGCAATAATGAGTGTAAAAACGGTTTCGCTGTTCTTGCTTACATTTTTCGTGGTGGGATGTCTGGGCGGTCGGATGTACTTTGACAAGCCCACCCGATATGATATCAAGTTATCCATGTTGAAAATGAAAAAGCACTACGAAATTATTCAGCAATGGGTAAAGGGCAAGGGTGGTACGCCTGAAGCTGTTACCGAGTCTGTGACCCGAATCCAGACAGAATCCGATTTTCTCCTGAACAAGCTTCCGTCCAGAAATCCTGAAATTTACCAGGAAAAGCTCCGGGATATGCAGCATACCCTGGATTTTCTGGAAGAAAGTGTCAAAGACAACCAGCCGAAGCGGGCAAAATACCATTTTGACAAACTGAGGAGCACCTGCATCGGTTGTCATTTCCGCTACAAAGTCGGCGTGAACTTCTGAACCGGCACTGGAAATGGCAGATCCGGCCCTTTCAAGGCTCATAGAAGACCTGAAGAAACACCCATGGCTGGTCCACTATCAGTTGATTCCTTCCAGAGAAGCCAGGATGGTCCCGACGCCGGCAGAACTGAGACCAGAAATTGTAAAAGGGCTTTCATCACTAGGAATTAACTCTCTATACAGCCATCAGGCCGAAGCCTTTTCTCTGGCGGAATCCGGCAAGAATGTAATTATTGTAACGCCCACAGCTTCCGGTAAAACACTCTGCTACAACCTCCCCGTTCTGAACCGGATCGCAGCTGACCCCGAAGCCAGAGCAGCATTCCTGTTTCCGACCAAGGCGCTTTCAAGGGACCAGATGGCCGGACTTCTGGATCTGTCCGAAGCGGCGAAGGTCCATGTGAAATGCGATGTCTATGATGGAGACACTCCTTCCGATACCCGGGGTGCCATCCGGAAAAAAGCCCAGGTACTGATCACGAATCCGGATATGATTCATCAGGCGATTCTACCCCACCATCCCAAATGGAAACAGGCCCTGGAATCTTTGAAATACATTGTCATTGACGAAATGCATACCTATACAGGTGTGTTTGGCAGTCATTTTGCCAATGTAATCCGAAGACTAAAGCGAATTTGCCGTTTTTATGGAGCCAACCCAACGTTTATCTGTTGTTCCGCGACCATCGCCAATCCTTTGAGTCTAGCGGAAAACCTTTGCGAAGAAAAATTTACATTGATTGAGAAAACCGGAGCACCGGCATCTGCAAAGCATTTTTTTCTGGTGAATCCACCGATTGTCAATGCCGATCTGGGTATTCGCAAGAGCTACGTCGAAACAGCTGTACAATTTATGCTGAAATTTATCCAGCACGACGTATCTGCTATTGGATTTGCCCGAACCCGGCTGGCGGTTGAGGTGTTGACAAAGTACCTGAAAGATCGGGCACCGGTCACAAAAAAGAACAGTATCACCGGCTACCGGGGTGGCTACCTTCCCGGCGAAAGACGGAAAATTGAAAAAGCAGTGCGAAGCGGACAGCTGAAGTTCATTCTATCAACCAATGCCCTGGAACTGGGAATTGACATTGGCACTCTCCAGGGCAGTGTACTGGCCGGGTATCCCGGAACTATTGCCAGTACGCTGCAGCAGTCCGGCCGTGCAGGCAGAAAAGAAGGAGATGCTGTTTCTGTCCTCATTGCGTCCAATCTGCCGGTGGACCAGTTCATTGTCGGACACCCGGATTACCTGTTCGGCCGGTCGGCAGAGCACGGAAGAATCAATCCCAACAACCCCGAAATCCTGTTCAGCCATCTGGCCTGTGCCGCCTTTGAGCTTCCGGTAGTGGATGGGGAAAAACTGGGATCTGTCAGTCCCGGCCCGGCAATGGAACAAATGGCAGACATGGAACTGGTCAATCACTTTGGGGATAAATGGCACTGGATCGGGGACAGCTATCCTGCGGCGGAATTTTCCCTGCGTTCGGTGACCAACGAAAACTTTGTTGTGATTGACAAGTCGGAAAAGGGCAACCGGGTGATTGCCGAAGTGGATTACACGGCGGCACACACGACCCTGTATGAACAGGCGATCTACATGCTTCAGGGTGGCCTTTATCAGGTGGAAGAGCTGGACTATGAAAACCGGAAGGCGTATGTCAAGCCGGTAAATTCGGACTACTACACCGATGCCATTGACCACACTCACTTGAACATACTAACGGTGGAAAAAACACTGAATGCGGGGTTTCACCAGGTCAATCTCGGGGACGTCCACGTCCTCACCCGGGTAACCGGCTACAAGAAAATTAAATTCAACACCAATGAGAATGTTGGATATGGCGAAGTAAAGTTGCGGGATCTGGAAATTCATACCAGTGCTTTCTGGGTCACACTGTCAGAAGAACTGCAGGAGCAACTTGGAATTACCCGTACAGACTTTACGGAAACCCTTTCCGGCTTGCTCTACGCCTTGAAAACCGTCAGTGCCATTCACCTGATGAGCAATGTCAGGGACCTGGGCAGTGCCATGCAGGTGGACGATACCGCGTCACCCCAGCAGTTTTCACTCTTTATTTACGACCGCTACCCCGGCGGTATTGGTTTGAGTAATGAACTGTTTCAGATACGGGTTGAAATCTTTGAGGCGGCAAGGAAGCTGGTGCAATCCTGCCGCTGCGACAGTAGTTGCCCCTCCTGTATCGGCAGCCGGACAGCAGAGTCCGGCAACATCAAGAGCAACGTCGTCGCTCTCCTCACACTCCTTGCCGAGAGGGACAAGTAGCACAACATAAGAAGTGTTCTGTTTTCAGTGTTCTGTGTTCTGACCGGAAGGGATGGGAAGGAAAGGAAAAGGGGCGAGATGAATCTATTCTCTGATTCATCTTTCGCGCACTCACACTTTCACACGCACTTCTCTTTCTGCCTCCTACTTAAACTCCTGCCTCTGCTCCAGCTCCCCACGAATTGCACAAGTTGCAGTGGGGGATGCCGTAGGCTATAATGCCCTCAACAAAAGCATCAGGGAGGATGTATGTCCAATGCAAATGAATACCAGACAGGCTTAAAAGAGTACAAATGTGACACGGAGCCGAGGAAGGAAGGGATCGATTCGGTGGAGATAACTGAATCGCTTGTCCGAAAATTGCCCAAGGTGGAGCTGCACTGCCATCTGGACGGGAGTATGCGGTTCGAAACAGTTCTACAACTGGCAGAGGAGCAGAAGGTTAAACTGCCCAGTGATGATACAGACAAGTTGAAGAAGATGCTTCAGCCTGGGTTTGACTGTAAAAGTCTGGTCGATTACCTGAAGGCTTTTGACATAACGCTCAGTGTGTTGCAGCGGCCGGAATCACTGACCCGAGCGGCCTACGAGTTGATTGAAGATGTGGTCAAGGAAAATGTCAAGTACATTGAGGTTCGGTACTCCCCCATTCTCCACCAGCAACAGGATATGAATCTGGCAGTAATCCTGGAAGCGGTGTTGGAAGGTCTCAAACTGGGGGAACGGGATTTCGGCGTGAAAAGTGGTGTGATTGTCTGCGGCATCCGTAATATTGACCCGAAGTTTTCCATGCGACTGGCGGAGCTCTCTGTGGCGTACAAAAACAAGGGTGTTGTCGCATTTGACCTGGCCGGTGCGGAAGAGGATTATCCCGCACGGGAGCACCAGGAGGCTTTTCGTCTGACTTTGAAGAACAATATTAACTCCACTGTTCATGCGGGAGAGGCATACGGTCCGGAAAGCATCCATCAGGCGATTCATTATTGCGGCTCCCACCGGATCGGGCACGGAACAAGGTTGTTTGAAAACGGAGACCTATTGAACTATGTGAACGATCATCGAATTCCCCTGGAGATTTGTCTGTCCAGTAACATCCAGACCAAAGCAGTACCGACCTTTGAGGACCACCCCGTTCGACTCTACTATGATCTTGGCCTGAGGATCACTCTGAACACCGATAACCGGCTGGTTTCAGACACGGATCTGACGAAAGAATTTATGATTGCGCACCAATATTACGGATTTACATTGGACGAGATGAAGGATGTTATTATTCAGAGTTTTAAGTCTGCATTTTTGCCATACAGGGAAAAAAGGCGGATTATACAGGAAGTGTTATTGGAATTGGACAATTTTTAAGTGACATAAAGTGTGCTACAATTCTTTGATTTTAGTGAATGGTCATTCGCTTATGGCCATGCAGATATAAAGGAGGAAATGTTGAAGATCCACGAGTATCAAGCCAAAGCCATTCTCCGAAGCTTCGGTGTCCCCACCCCTGAGGGTGAAGTGGCCGAGACTCCGGACCAGGCAAAAGCCGTTGCCGAAAAACTCGGCGGCGGTGTTGTCGTTGTCAAGGCCCAGATCCATGCGGGCGGACGCGGTAAAGGCGGTGGAGTGAAGCTGGCAAAGAACCCGAATGAAGCCTTTGAGCTTGCCGGAAAGATTATCGGAATGAATCTGGTAACCCACCAGACTGGTCCGGAAGGAAAAAAGGTCAACAAGGTTCTCGTGGAACAGGGACTGGATATTGCCAACGAACTGTATGCCGGTATTGTGATTGATCGCAGCAGCGGGAAACCGGTGGTGATGGCTTCCATAGAAGGTGGAATGGAAATTGAGGAAGTGGCCACCAATTCCCCTGAAAAAATCCTGAAGGAATATGTGGATGTGGAACATGGGTTGCAGCCTTTCCAGGCACGGAACCTGGCCTTCGGACTGGGCCTTTCTCCGGCTGTTGTAAAGAAAGCGGTTCCATTTTTCATGAAGTTGTACCGGGCTTTTGAAGCCAAGGATGCTTCATTGATGGAAATCAATCCCCTGATTGTAACCGGTGACGGCAACGTACTGGCACTGGATGCAAAAATGAATTTCGATGACAATGCTATGTTCCGTCATCCGGATCTGAAAGAGCTCCGGGACCTTACGGAAGAAAATCCCTACGAAGTGGAAGCATCAAAGTATGATTTGAACTTCATCAAGCTGGATGGTAACGTTGGCTGTATGGTTAACGGCGCCGGACTGGCAATGGCAACCATGGATATTATCAAGCTGGCGGGCGAAGCACCTGCTAATTTCCTGGATGTGGGTGGTGCGGCGAACGCTGAGCGAGTGGAACACGCATTTCGGCTGATTCTGTCCGATCCGGCGGTCAAAGCGGTGTTGATCAATATTTTTGGTGGTATTGTCCGCTGTGACATGGTGGCCACCGGCATCGTGGAAGCGGCAAAGAAGGTGGGAGTGAAAGTCCCCATTGTCATCCGTCTCCAGGGAACCAACGCAAAGGAAGGTTCGGAAATTCTGAAACAGTCCGGTTTGAACTTCTCCGTGGCATCGGAGTTGGAAGAAGCTGCCGAGAAAGTGGCAGCGGTTGTGAAGTGAGAGTGGAGGCATAACATGGCAATACTAGTCAACGAAGATTCCAGAATTGTGGTTCAGGGAATTACAGGCGGAGAAGGGAGCTTTCACACAAAGCAGTGCATTGATTACGGCACAAAAATCGTGGCTGGAGTGACACCTGGAAAGGGTGGTCAGGAAGTGGACGGTGTGCCGGTTTACAATACAGTGAGGGAAGCCCGTGAAAAGAAAGGAGCAAATGTTTCTCTTATTTTTGTCCCTCCAGCGTTTGCTGCGGATGCAATTATGGAAGCGGCGGACGCCGGGATTGAAGTGTTGGTTTGCATCACCGAAGGAATTCCAACCATTGATATGATTCATGTCACGAATTATCTGAAAGACAGGAATTCCCGGCTGGTTGGCCCCAATTGCCCTGGCGTTATTACGCCGGGTGTAGCGAAAGTGGGAATCATGCCGGGATTTATTCACAAGAAAGGATCTATTGGCGTCATTTCCCGCAGCGGAACCCTGACCTATGAGGCGGTGAGTCAGTTGACAAACCGCGGGTTGGGCCAGTCAACCTGCATCGGTATTGGCGGTGACCCTATTATCGGTTCTTCCTTCATTGATCTGTTGAAATTGTTTCAGGAAGATCCGGATACAGAGGGGATTGTAATGATTGGTGAAATCGGTGGCAGTGCGGAAGAGGAAGCTGCCGCATTTATCAAGGAGCACGTGACCAAGCCGGTGGTCAGTTTTATTGCCGGCCAGACCGCGCCCAAGGGAAAGCGAATGGGCCATGCCGGTGCCATTATTGATGGCGGCAAGGGGACTGCGAAGGAAAAAATGGCAGCGCTGACTGCGGCCGGAATTCATGTAGCCAATAGCCCTGCAGATATCGGCGAGACCATGGTCCGGGCACTGGGCCGATAAGCTCAGCCGAAAAACGGGAGGACCAACTTAATGACAAACGAAGACAAAGTTGTCAATGAAAAGGCACTGGCACGACGAAAAAAACCCAGTAAGGTTCCGCACAAGGTTCATGTGTATACAGACCTGTGCAAGGGATGCGGAATCTGTGTGTCAGTTTGCCCCACCGGGACGCTCCAGTTGAAAGACTACGCGTTTTCGGTATTCGGCGTGACCTCTTCGGTGGATGCTGAAGAATGCTGCATCGGATGTAAGACCTGTGAAATGCGGTGCCCGGATTTTGCCATCCGCATCGATGAGGAGGAAAAATCATGAGCAGACAGCAGGTTTACAATGGAAACGAACTGATTTCCCTGGCCGCGCTGGACGCGGGATGCCGCTTTTATGCCGGGTACCCCATTACGCCAAGTTCTGAAATCATGGAAGTAATGTCCAAAAGAATGCCGAAAGTTGGTGGCGGATTCATTCAAATGGAAGATGAAATCGCTTCTATTGGTGCCGCAATCGGCGCAGCCTGGACCGGTGTAAAGTCGATGACAGCCAGTTCCGGCCCCGGAATTTCTCTGAAAGCGGAGCATATCGGATTTGCATGCATTACTGAGACGCCGCTGGTCATTGTGAATGTCATGAGGGGCGGGCCATCCACTGGCTTCCCCACAGCCACCAGCCAGTCTGACCTGATGCAGGCACGGTGGGGCACCCATGGAGACCACCCGGTCATTGCACTGGTACCGGGAACCGCAACTGAAATGTATTATGAAACTGTTCGCGCATTTAACCTTGCTGAGCAGTATCGCACACCGGTTATGATTCTGGCGGACGAAATGCTGGGTCATTTAAACACCATGCTGGATCTGCCGGACCCGGCCACGCTGGATCTGGTAGAACGGAAACTGGCAGATCCGAAGCCGGGCGAAAAATACAGACCCTTTGCCATGGATCAGGGCGATGTGCCCCCCATGGGCGCTTATTTCAGGGGATACCGTTTCCATCTGACGGGGTTGAATTCAAATGAGTACGGTTACCCGACCATTGATCCGGCCATGATTCAGGCACAGCAGGAAAGAATGATGAATAAAGTGGCCAATCACACGGAAGAAATGCTGAAGAATGATGCTTTCAACCTTGAAAAGGCAGATATTCTGACGGTTGCTGTGGGGTCTACCGGTTCTGCGGCAAAGCAGGCATCCAAGGACATGACAGCAGATGGCAATGATAAGCTGGGCGTATTTCGACCGATTACACTGTGGCCCTTCCCGGAAAAGGAACTGGATGCGCTGATTGCTTCAGGCAGGTACAAAGGTTTGTTTGTACCGGAAGCCAATCTGGGCCAGCTTGTCCTGGAAGTGGAACGGATTAATCGTGGGCGTTTGCCGATCCAAACCTTGCAGAAGGTCAATGGATTTCCGGTGACGCCAGATGACATTGTAAAGCGCGTCAAGGAGGTGTTCTGATGGCTGCTGTAAAAAACATCAATTTTGAGCAGTATCTTCGACAGGATTATCGGGGACTGCAATGGTGTCCCGGTTGCGGAGATGGTGCCTTTCTGCAGGCCTTCCTTCGCGCTGTCCATGAACTGGGAATTTCCCAGGACGACATGGCAGTGGTTTCCGGCATCGGGTGTTCCGGCCGGATCAGCGGATACATTGATTTCAATACAATGCATACCACCCATGGCCGTGCAATTTCCTTTGCCACCGGTATCAAGCTTGCGCGGCCGGATAAATATGTCGTCGTGTTCGGCGGGGACGGGGACCAGACTGCAATTGGCGGCAATCATTTTATCCACGCATGCCGCAGGAACATTGACCTGACTATCTGTGTTATCAATAACAACGTGTACGGAATGACAGGGGGTCAGTATTCCCCCACCACACCCAGTGACATGAAGACCCAGACAACCCCTTATGGCAACTATGACAACCAGTTCGACGTGGTGAATCTGGCCATCGGTGCCGGTGCCACCTACGTAGCACGGGAATCGGTTTGGAAGCCGGTCGCTCTGGCGAGATTCTTTAAAAAAGGCTTGCAGCACAAGGGTGTTTCCGTGATTGAGATAATCTCCAACTGCCATATCAACCTGGGACGGAGAAATAATATGAAATCTCCCCACGCGGTGCTGGACTGGATCAAGGGGAAAACAGTCACATTGGAAAAAGCCAAGACGATGAGCGAAGAAGAACTGACCGACAAGATTCTGGTGGGCGAATTTGTAGAAAAGGACAAACCGGAATTCACAGAGCAGTACTACAAGCTCGTGGAAAGCCTGAAGAAGTAGGGGGACGCCATGTCATTTCATTATGAAGCGAGATTTGCAGCAATTGGCGGACAGGGGATTATTACGGCGGGTGCATTTCTGGCAACTGCTGCTACTCTGGAGGGAAAATATGCGACCCAGAGCCCCACTTACACCTCCCAGGTTCGCGGAGGCCCTACAAAAGTGGACGTCATTATCAGTGACGAAGAGATCCTTTTTCCCAAGGGAAACAAACTGGATCTGTTTCTGGCCATGGCGCAAAAGCCATACGATCGGTATTACTCAGAGCTGAAAGAAAACAGCCTGGTAATTGTGGAAGAGAACCTGGTTCAGAACGTTCACGACGACGGCCATCGCATTATCCGGGTACCCATCGTTGAGCTTGCGGAAAAAGAAATCGGCCTGGCTGTTACCATTTCGGTAATTGCCACGGGGCTCGTGGTTGCACTGACAGAAATAGTGACTCCGGATACCATGCAGCGGGCTATTTTAAGCCGCGTTCCCAAAGGAACGGAGGCGTTGAACATGAAGGCCTTCCAGCTGGGCATGGATGTGGGCACAAAACTGAAATAAAGTAGAAGAGACTTGGAGAAGAACAGGTAATGAGCGAAACGACTTTTGGTATCATCAAGCCGGACGCGGTCCAGAAAGGATTTACCGGTGAGATTCTGTCCATGATTGAGAAGAACGGATTTAGAATTGTCGGCCTTAAAAAGGTCAGACTCAACAAGGAAAAAGCGGAAGGATTCTATTTCGTCCACCGGGAGCGACCCTTTTTCAATAGCCTGACGGATTTCATGTCAGAAGGCCCCATCGTGGTAATGGTGCTGGAAAAGGAAAACGCTATCGGCGACTGGCGGAAGCTCATGGGAGCCACCAACCCGGCAGATGCTGAATCGGGGACCATCCGGAAGACTTTTGCTGAAAATATTGAAAGAAACGCGGTGCATGGATCTGACAGTCCGGAATCCGCAGCAATCGAAATTCCCTATTTCTTTAATCAACTGGAACTTGTTTGAAAATCGGGGGGGCAGGATTTCCTGCTTCCCTGTTTTTCTGTCCCGATTTCTACCCCAACTCCGAAATTAAGAAGGTAACTCCCATGACCCCCATTGACCATCTGGTTCCACATCTGTTGAAGGTTCAGAAACCGGCCCAATACCTGGGTGGTGAATTAAATGCTGTCCAGAAGGACCCTGACGGTCGTCTCCGGGTGGCGCTGGCCTTCCCTGACTTGTACGAAATCGGCATGTCCTATACCGGCCTGCAGATCCTTTACCACATGATCAACCTGGAAGACCGGTTCTACGGGGAACGGGTGTTTGCACCATGGCCGGATATGGCGGAATTGCTGCGCTCCACCCATACACCGTTGTTTACACTGGAAACCCGGACGCCTCTTTCAAAGATGGATGTGCTGGGCTTCACTTTTCAATACGAGTTAAGTTACAGCAACTTTCTAATGATGCTGGACCTGGCCGGAATTCCACTTTTATCAAAAGATCGGGAGAGTGGCCCCCTAATCATGGCCGGAGGACCCTGTGTTTACAATCCTGAACCCATTGCAGATTTTATTGATCTCTTCTATATTGGCGAAGCGGAACGGGAACTGGTGAGTGTGCTGGGTGATATCCAGGGGATGCGAAAATCAGGACTTTCCCGCAGCGATCAATTGAAAAGCCTGCATGAGAAATACCCCTTTCTCTATCTTCCCGCTTTCCATCCTGCATCTGAGGGAACCCCCTTTTGGAGCGTGGACCCGGAAATGGTGGTTGCACGTACAATCCCCAGGCATTTTAGTATGGAAGATTTTCCGCCCAAGCTGGTTCTTCCTAATGTTTCCGTAGTTTATGATCGGATTACGCTGGAAATATCCCGGGGCTGTGACGAAGGCTGTCGCTTCTGCCAGGCAGGGATGATCTATCGCCCTGCCCGGGAACGGGAACCCGAGAATTTGCTGGCGCAGGCCCACGCGCTGGTGCTTGCCACCGGCCATGACGAGATTTCCCTGTCCTCTCTCAGTACGGCAGACTATCCCGGAATTGAAAACCTGGTTTCAGTTATGGTGAACCAGTTTGAAAAGGACCGGATTTCCACCGCACTGCCATCTATTCGGGCAGACCGATTTCAGGAGAGTTTTGCTGAGGAGATCAAACGGATTCGCAAAACCGGATTTACTATCGCACCGGAAGCCGGATCCCAGCGACTTCGGGACGTCATCAACAAGAATCTGAGCGAAGAAGCGATTCTGAAGGCGGCAGAAACAGCATATCGGCATGGTTGGGGCCATATCAAGTTGTATTTCATGATTGGACTTCCCACAGAGACGATGGAAGATCTGGATGAAATGGTCGCATTGACTGAGAAAATAGCAGCAATGAGCCGGCGGGGGTACACGGTGCTCAGTATTTCCACCTTCATCCCGAAACCCCATACTCCGTTTCAGTGGGCGGCTCAACTGAATGCAGAAGAGGTTCGTACCCGGCAGGAATACATCAAGCACAGGGTTCGCTCCAGAAATATCAAGATTAAACTTCATGACCCGGCCCAGTCCATGCTGGAGGGGATTTTTTCCCGAGGGGATCGTCAGACAGGACAACTGCTGCTGGAGGCCTACAGAAATGGTGCCTGTTTCGATGGCTGGACGGACAAATTCCATCCTGAAATCTGGAACAAGGCGAAAGCCAGCATTGGCTATGAAAGTGATCATTTGCATCGGGAACTTGAGGTGGAGACAGTCTTACCCTGGGATTTTATCAATATTTCTGTCCCAAAGGCTTTTTTCCTGAAGGAGTGGAACCGGGCAAAATCCAATGAACCGACTTTGATGTGTACCAGCCCAACAAGCTGTAATGCATGCATGGCCTGTACACCACAGGAAATCCAGAATCGGTTTCAGGAAAGGTCGAAAATCGTGGAAAAACTCGCAAAAATGAAGAAAAATAGTCAAATAATGGAAGAAAATGATGAAAAAGGACGATTTTTTTACGAATTTTCATATAAAAAGAGTGGATTTTCCCGTTTTGTGTCTCATCTTGACCTGGTAACAATCTTTTCCAGGGCTCTGCGCATTGCGAAGCTTCCAGTGATGTTCAGCCGGGGATTCAATCCCAGGCCGGTTCTCAAGTTTTCTCCAGCCCTTGAGCTGGGGATTGCCGGGGACGATGAGCGTTTTCTTGGAGAATTTGTTGGCAGATTCAACACAGTAGAAGCAGTGAAAAAACTGAATCTTGCGTTGCCGGAAGGAATTCAGATAACAGCAGCGGAGGAACATCCTATGGCGAAACGGAATCGGCTTTCACGTGATGTGGACTTTGTTTACCAGGTCATGTTCCCTGCGCCGGTTCGGTTGTTTCCCGGATGGCGGGACGTGGAAGTGGAAAAAATCACCCGGAAAGGGCTCAGACACATCCGACTGGGAGACGTTGTGCAGAATGTGGAGCTGAATGGCACCTCCGCGACTGTAGTTATCCGCCATTCCCAGCTGCGGGGAAGCCTGAAGCTCTCTGAAACGATTCCCCACATTTTCCCGGATGGGGATGCCAACCATGCTATAATGTTGCGGAAACAGCTGATTTTCTTAGAAGGAAATGCATGAATCAGGAAATTATTGTTAATTCTACAAGCCACGAAACCCGAATTGCATTGCTGGAAAACAACCAGCTTAGTGAGGTCTACGTGGAGCGTAATTTTGATCGTGGCATTGCGGGAAATATTTACAAGGGAAGGGTAACCCGGGTTCTACCCGGCATGCAATCTGCTTTTGTAGATATCGGGTTTGAGCGAGACGCTTTTTTGTATGTTGGAGATATTTCTGAAAACTTGCTCACGGTGGAAGACTTTCTTGAGGAAGAGGAAGGCGTGGAAGGGGAGATGCCGGAGGAAGCTGTAGGTGACGCTATACTGACAGACACGCTGCACATTGAGGATCTCCTCCAGGAGGGTCAACAGATTCTGGTTCAGGTGGCGAAAGAACCCATCGGAACCAAGGGCCCGCGGATTACAGCTCACATCAGTCTCCCCGGGCGCTACATTGTATTTATGCCCACCATCAATCATATTGGAATATCCCGAAAAATAGAAAATCCAGAAGAAAAAGAACGATTGAAAGCCATTATTTCATCTCTTAAGACCGGGAATCGAGGTTACATTGTTCGAACGGCTGGCGAGGGAATGGAGATATCTGAATTTTCTCAGGACATCAATTTTCTCCAAAAACTCTGGAAGGAAATCGTTCAGAAAACAGAAGCGGTTTCCGCCCCCAGTCTGATTCACGAAGAGTTGGGTTTGATTCATAAAATAGTCCGGGATACCTTCTGTGAAGAAACCTCTCTCATGCTGGTGGATTCCGAGACCGCTTTCCAGAAGGCATTGCAGTTTATCGATAAAATTGACCATCGCTGGGCTTCCAGAATCAAGCTTTATACTAAAAAGAAACCGATTTTTGATGAATATGAAGTGGAATCTCAACTGGAGGCGGCACTGAATTCAAAAGTCTGGTTGAAATCCGGTGGATATATTGTCATCAATCAGACTGAGGCGCTGGTAGCTATTGATGTGAATACCGGCCGCTACATCGGCAAACGTTCACTTGAAGAAACCGTTTTCAAAACCAATATGGAAGCGGTTAAGGAAATTGTACGCCAGATACGACTCAGAAACCTTGGTGGGATTATTGTCATTGATTTCATTGATATGGAGGAAACGGAACACCGGAAAACAGTGCTGGTTGAATTAACCGAATTGCTGAAGAGTGACCGTTCCAGATCCAATATCCTGACCATTGATGAAATTGGTCTGGTGGCATTGACACGAAAGCGATCCAAGCAGTCACTGGAGCGGTTTCTGACCGAAATGTGCCCCTATTGCCAGGGTTCCGGCAGAATCAAATCCATTTCCACCATGGCCTTGCAGATTCAGCGGGAAATAATGACCCGACTCACTCCACAATTTGACCGGAATATTACGGTTCGTGCCAATCCCTACGTCGGAGAGTTTTTGAAACGGGACGAGTACGATGTCCTGGGGGAACTGACCCGGATTTTCAATATCAGAATCAAAGTTTCAGAGGACCCCAACCTCCACATCGAGGAATATAACGTTGTCATTAACTGATTTTCCAACCCTTTCCCTTGCTTTAGGCTCTGGCGCAGCTCGGGGACTCGCCCATATCGGTGTTCTGAACACATTGAACAAGGCAGGCGTGAAAATTCGGGCGATTTCCGGTTGTTCCATCGGCGCTGTGATCGGTGGATTTTATGCTGCCGGAAAGCTTCCGGAAGCTGAAGAGTACTATCGAAATATGGATCGGGGCGATGTGATCCGCAATTTTGATCCGGTATTCCCAGCGGGTGGCCTGATCAATGGGAAAAAGATGATTCA
>PFTO01000179.1 GCA_002789615.1 Acidobacteria bacterium CG_4_9_14_3_um_filter_49_7
TTTGAAAACAGGACACATGCAACGAGAAAAACGAAAAATCGGGTCAGAAATGTGCGGCGCATTTATTACCTCCACGCGTTGGTCGACATCTGGTGCAATTGTGTTTCAGGAACATTCTACAAGCTATGCATTTCCTGAAACGCGATATTACGGATCACACTGGGAGGCGGTTCAGAAGCGATCCCTGATGACGACTTCATCCATGGGAAGCTGCCCGCCACGGGGCCACGGATCCTTTATCCCTTTCCCAATGGCCACGTACATGGCGACTACGTGATCCTCCGGAAGATGAATCAATTTCCCCACTGCATCAAAATTAAATCCATCCATCGGGCATGCGCCATATCCAAGGGAGTTTGCTGCGAGCATGATCGTCTGGGCGGCAATTCCGCAGGACCGCATGGCCTCATCCCGCATTACCTGGGGTTTGTTTTCATAGTAGGCGCGAATGGCAGGCACAATGAAATCCCGAACCGGCTGGTCTGCATTTTTCCAATATCGTTCCGGTTCTTTTTCCCAGGAATGAAGATCCGCGCACAGAATAATAAAGAGGGACGCGTCGGTTACCTGGCTCTGATCCCAGGAGGCCGCTCGGATTTCCTTTCTCAATTCTGGATCGGATACGACGACAAATCGCCAATTTTGGATATTGAAGGCCGTCGGTGCCAGCGTTGCCAGTTCCAGAATGGTGTGCACATCCGTTTCCGGCATGACAAACTCCGGATCAAAATTCTTGATGGCCCGTCGTGATTGAATTGCTGTTAATACGTCCATGGGTACCTCCTTCAAAGCTTTACAAAATTGTAACATAAATCTGGAATAAAAAGAGGGAATGATTTTTCTGTTTCCCGTCCTTTTAGAAGAACTTTTTTCACATTCTGGTTTACACTGTTTGAAGTTTTGAATGTTGAAGTTTTGAATGGGAACGAGAAATCAAGAACAGATCAGAGAAACAGTTACTTCCCTGCATTTTTTTCAATTCAACAGTTAACACTTTTCATCTAAAATTCGGCACTTTGCGCCGCAAGCCAGTTATGACAGTCGCGGACCATGTCGGCCAGGGAAACAGGTTGATAGTCCAGTTCCCGGACAGCTTTTTCTGAACTGGCACGAAGGTGTTCGGTAGAGAGCTCGATCTTTTCAGGGGTCAGGTCCGGTTCTTTCCGGGTGATATAAGAAAACCACTGGGAAAATCGCGCGATGGTCTTGAGAATTACGGTGGGCAGGGGTTTTCCCGGTACCTCTTTTCCAAGGACTTTTCCAATTTCCTGTGCCAGTTCCAGGAAAGTGGCTTCCACACCGCCAAGGATGTATCGTTCCCCTTTTTTGCCTTTTTCAAACGCGGTCAAATGGGCTCTGGCCGCTTCCCTTGCGTGGCAGAACGTGCCGGTACCGCTGGGAATGCCGGGTAGTTTGTCTTCCTGAATGAGGAAAAACAACTGGCTCCAGTTATGAGTATCGTAAGGCCCCACAATGTGGCAGGGATTTAGAAAAACAGCGTCCAGCCCTTTCTCAATCGCCTGGTCTACAACCTTTGCGGATTTCCACTTGGTTCGCATGTAGTTGGATCGCCCGTTCATGGCATTGGACAGCGTTTCTTCGGTAATCACGCCGGGGTGATAGCCGAATTCAGCAATACTGGAGGTGTGAATGAACCGGCCCGCGCCTTTCTCGCTGGAAACAGTCGTCATGTTTCGTGTGCCTTCCACGTTGATGCGGGTCTGGTTCCTGTTTGCCAATATCCACTGACTGGTGTCCGCGGCAGTGTGAAACACCGCATCGGGATTCTCCGGCATGGCGTTTCGCAATGAGTCAATGTCTGTGACATCCCCTGCCACGAGCTTAATTTCCGGTTTCTGCAAGTGGCTGATGTCCGAGGTCTTGCGGTGCAAGGCGGTTACCTGCCAACCGGCTTCCACGAGTAGTTCAACCAGATGACGTCCCAGAAACCCTGTTCCCCCGGTGACAAATGCTCTCATGAATCATGCTCCTCTTGTTTTGCTGCTCCAAAGTATACCATTTTTCCAATGGCGTGATTTGTGATTCGTAATTTGTAACTTGTAAGAGGGGGAATGGGAAAAGACTGTCATTGGCAATCTGGCCTTCTCCACAAGTCACAGGTCACAAGTCACCGAATGATTCCGCCTGTGGCGGAATCATTCGTGTCTCAGCGCATCAATTGGATTCAATCGTGCGGCTTTTTTCGCCGGGTAAAAGCCGAAGAAAATACCTACGGCACCGGAAACACCGAATGCCATCATGACAATCTGGGGCTGAATCATTGCTGTCAGTTCAGTGAAGTGGTTCAGGATAACTCCTACACCGTAAGCAATTCCAATCCCGATAATGCCCCCGATCAAACTCAATACAACCGCTTCCGTGAGGAAGTGAACAAGTATGTCGCTTTCCCTCGCGCCAACTGCCAGGCGGATGCCGATTTCCCGGGTTCGTTCGGTAACGGAGACCAGCATGATGTTCATTATTCCGATTCCCCCGACCAGCAGTGAAACGGCCGCAATGGATCCCAGAAGTAAGGTGAGAATATGAGCGGCACTGGATGCAGCTTCCGTGATTTCGGCCTGGTTACGGATGACAAAGTCGTCATCTTCACCCGGTTTAATTTTGTGGGCCTCTCGAAGCAGTTGGGTGAGCTCCTCCTGGGCTGCAGGGATGTCTTTTGTGGAAATGGCGGATGCCATCATGTAGCTGATGTAACGCCCTCCCTTGAGGCGGTAAAGAACAGTTGTGGAAGGTGCCAGCACCACGTCATCCTGGTCCATGCCCCGGGGATCCTGCCCTTTCGCAGTCAATACTCCGATGACGGTGAAAGGGGTGTTGTTGATACGGATGCGTTCCCCCACGGGGTTGGAATCGGGGAATAGATTTTCCTTCACAGTCTGGCCAATAACAGCAACTTTGGCCTTGGCTCGAACGTCCCGTTCTGTGAAGAAGGAGCCGCTTTTCAAGGACCATGCACGGATGGCTAGATATGCGGGATCAACACCATAAATCCTGCAGTTCCAATTGCTGTTGCCGCCGATGATCTGACCACCGGAAACAACAATTGTCGATATGCCGGCTGTAAGGGATGATTCTTTCTGGAGCTTTTGAGCGTCGTCCAGCGTGAACCGGTTGAAACTTCCCGCCCCTCTGCTGACGCCGCCCATGTGGCTGTTGGCAGGAAAAATGATGAGCATGTTGGCACCAAGAGCGTCAATTTCCTTCTTGATCCGGTACTGGGAACCTTGACCAATACCCACCATGACAATGACGGCACCAACTCCAATGATGATACCGAGGGAAGTCAGCAGGCTGCGCATCCGGTTTTTCAGAATGGACTGGAAAGCCGCCTTGAAAATGTTTTGCCATTTCATGACATCACTTCACCGTTGGCATCATTTTCGAGGCTGGGAAGAGTGGGAAGCACATCTTTTGCAACCAGTCGACGGGCAACCGTGTTGTCTCCAACAATGCGGCCGTCGCTCATTTGAATTATCCGACGGGTGTACCGGGCAATGTCCGGTTCATGGGTGACCAGAACCACTGTGATTCCCAGTTCGTTCAGTGCCTGAAACAGAGCCAGTATCTCGACAGAGGTTCGACTATCCAGGTTTCCGGTGGGTTCATCGGCGAGGATGATGGCGGGATTGTTGACCAGAGCCCTTGCGATAGCAACCCGCTGCTGTTCACCTCCGGACATCTGGTTGGGTTCGTGATGAACCCGGTCAGACAGTCCTACTCGGTCAAGCGCGTCCAGTGCAGCCTGTTTTGTGTCGGGGATCCGGTTGGAACGGTCGTAAAATAAAGGCAACTCCACATTCTCCAGGGCAGATGTTTTTGCCAGCAGGTTGAACCCCTGGAACACAAAGCCAACTTTCTGGTTTCGGATATCGGCGTATTCGTTTCGGGTAAGTTTATTGACGTTAACACCGTCCAGCAGATAGTCGCCGTCCGAAGGCGTATCGAGGCATCCCAGCATATTCATCAAGGTAGATTTCCCCGAACCGGAGGCCCCCATTATGGAGACAAATTCACCTGTTTCGACTGAGAGGTCAATTCCGCGAAGGGCATGTACTGTGACAGTTCCCATACTGTAGTTTTTCTTCAGCTCTCTGGTTTCGATAACAGTAGTCATCTCTGCTTCCTTAGAGGAGCCGCCGGTGTCGGACTGATGGTTGACTGGACCCATTGCTGCTCTTCTGGTTTAGACCAACAATAACTTCTATTCCTTCTTTCAGCTTCCGGGATTGCTTCACGGCAGTGAATTTTCCATCTGTAGGGCCGGGAATAAAACCGCTCATTTCCGGTTTTCCATCTTCTCCAAGAATCCAGACCATTTTGAAGTCTCTTCTGCGGTCGTTCCCGGCTGCCGGTGGTGCTGAGCCGGAGTTATTTCCCGGTCTCATACGCTGACCGCCTCCTGAATTTGCCATGCGCTTTTTCATCTGTTCCCGCATAGCCGATTGCATGGCTTCGGTGGGCTTGAACCGCAACGCAGCGTTGGGTATCAGAAGAATATTTTCCAGGTGTTGAGCTATGAAATCGACTGTGGCGGTCATACCGGGGAGTAGCAGGTGATCCGGATTGTCCGCGTTGACAATGACGGTGTAATTGACCACATTGTTGACAGTGGACGGCTGCAGGCGAATCTGTTTGACAGTTCCACTGAAGGATTTATCCGGATACGCCTCCACTGTGAAACGTACAGATTGATTCAGGCGAATCTGGCCGATATCACTTTCATCCACCAATGCCTGAATCTCCATTTTGGAGAGATCAGCGGCCACAAGGAACAGGGTTGGGGTGGAGAAGCTCGCCGCCACTGTCTGCCCCGGTTCTACATTCCGCTGGATAATAGTTCCATCAATAGGTGAACGGATATCCGCGTAATTCAAGTTGGTCTCGGCGCGATTCAGAGAGGTTTCGGCTGAAATTACAGATGCCTTCGCGGTTGCCAGATTGGTTTTACCCTGGACAAACTCCTGTTCAGAAACCATTTTGTTATCGTATAGCCGTTTACTCCGCTTGAAATCTGCTTGTGCCAGTTCTTCCTGTGCCCGGGCCTTCATTAAGCCGGCTCTGGCTTCCTGAACCGCTGATTTCAATACGCGTTTGTCCAATACGGCCAGGAGCTGGTCCTTCTTGACATGATCATTGAAATCCGCCAGTACCTGTTTCAGTGTGCCGGAAACCTGTGTTCCGACTTCCACAGTGCCGATGGCACTGAGGGTTCCGGTACTGGATACTGTATTTTCCAGAGTTCCCTTTGTCAGTTTGACTGTGGTAAAGGTGGTTTCGCCGTTTTCTTTTTCTCGGGCTGTCACGAAAAAATAAGCACCAACTGCCACAGCGACCAGAACCAGAATAACAATGAGTTTTTTCATCAAGTTTTCCCCTTTTCACTGCCTGTTATCAGGCTGTATCGTTCACTTCAATTATACGGAAGTAAAGGGGTGGGATTTGTAACAAAATGTAATGTCCGGCCCCCCGGGCCGGACAGTGACTTGTAACTTGTGATTAGTGATTTGTAAAGAGGAGTAATGGAACCGGGGCGTTCCCGGTTCCCGCTTTTCTTCCAAGTTTCTTAAAAGTTACTGCCTCGTTTGCGAAGTTTCCCGCCCCTGCCTTCTTTCTTAACAAGTCACAAATCACAAGTTACAAGTCACTGTCACGACTTGGTCCTTCGGACCGAGTCGTGACAAGCCGGAAGATGAACAGGGCTATTGCCGCAGTAAAGCCGATGACCACAAAATAGTACCAGATGTAGTGAGCGTGGGCATATCGTGCTGTCAGTTCGGTTTTTGTCAGTCCAACAAGTGTCTTCGGGTCGGGGCAGTAAGCGTCCAGAAGAAAACCGGACATAAAAAAGCCCACCAGCGCTGACATAAATGAATGAAGATGACTGAACCCCAGATATACGCCTTCCTCGCCTTTGGGCGCCATAAGAGAGAAAAATTCGAGGAATCGGGGGGAGATGAAGCATTCCGCAATTCCCTGAATGGCTATACCCACTATCATCATGATTGTGTAGGGGTGCATCACCATTCCAAGAAGCGGGATAGAATCTCCGGCAAGGCGCTGGAGCCAGGGCCCGGCGGACATAGCGAGAGCTGAGAACGGCATTAACACCATTCCCATGAGCATGGCGGTTACCGCTTTGTATTTCCTTGTCCAGTGGGTAATCAGTACCACAAACAGTACCACGACGGCGGGGTTCACGTTGGCGACCCATTCCGGCCGGGCGCCTGGCCCCACCATGCGGATAATATACTTGGGCATGGTAGCGTACATCTGCCCCTGAATGGTCCAGAATCCGGCTACGATGAGAGTGAGAATAATCAGGCGTGGCATAGTGAGAATCTTGACGAGAGCGTGCAGCACCTCTTTCGTGGATTTTCGTTCCGACGGAGTTTCAATGTTCTTGAATACAAAAATGGCAAAAAGCAGGGCGACTAATGCCATTCCGGCAGAGAAGAAATTAACATAGCGGAGACCCATTCCCTGACGAATAAATGGAACGAAGGTTTTGCCGCTGAACGCCCCGATATTAACCACCCAGTAAAACAGGGAATAGCCCCTGGCACGGTTAATTTCAGTTGTAGTTTTTGCGACCGTTCCGGTTATCAACGGTTTGATGAATGAACAGCCCACCATCACCACAAATAGAAAAAGAACGACCGTGATTTTAGATTCCACAACAGGCTGGAATCCCAGCATTGCGTAGCCAAAGGTCAATAAGGCGAACGCAAGAATGAGTCCGTTCTTGAAGCCGATCCGGTCAGACACAGCTCCAACAAATGGCGGCAGAAGGTAAAGTCCCGCATAAAACAGACCCGCGACAATCCCGGTTTCCTTGTCTGAAAAGCCAACAATATCAGTTAAATACAAGGTTATAACAATAAAAAAACCATAATAGGCGGCACGCTCAAACAGTTCCATGGTGTTTGCCAGCCAGAAATCCATGGGGAATTTCCAGCCCTGTTTGCCGGCAGTCATTTCGGCTGTCGTCATTTAACCCTCCGGATACTTATTGAAGAGGATTTTACACGAAATAGGGCATTTTTATATGTATTTTTTTGATTCCTTTGAATGAAACGGATAAATCTTAGAGTATATTGTATGCATGAATTTGAAAAGGGAGGAGAAGATGAGGAAGAATATTACATTGTTTCTTACAGTCCTGATGGTTGCGGGCGTAACAACGATCTGCACAGCGGCAGACAACAGTAAGAAGGAAGCTGCTGCGATCCGGTCTGCAACAAACTGGGTTCAATTGGTGGATAATGGAAAGTATGGCGAAAGCTGGGATAGCTCCGCAATAATATTCAAGAAGGCAATTTCAAGAGACAAGTGGGAACAGGCGATGAAGCAGGTCCGTAGCCCTCTGGGTAAACTTGTTTCACGGACAGTCAAATCTGCCACGTATGCTACCAGCCTTCCCGGGGCACCGGATGGAAAATATGTGGTGATTCAATTCGAAACAAGCTTTGCCAACAAGAAAAGTGCAGTGGAAACGATCACACCGATGGTGGACAGTGACGGGAAGTGGCACGTCTCAGGCTACTATATCCGCTAAAAACGGGGAATTGTTCAAGGAAGTTTCAAATTTTGAATAAGAAATAGAACACAAAAAGACAGGGAAATCATTTTTCCCTGTCTTTTATTCTCTTCAAAGCTCGCGGTGTCCCGCGCTTTTGTCGTTAGATGATTTCAACCAGCTCTATATCAAAATTCAGTGTTTTTCCGGCGAGGGGGGGATTCGCATCCAGTATGATCGTATTTTCGTTCACTTCCGTGATTACGGCTGGAACCTGCTGTCCGCTTTCAGCCTGAAGCATGACCTGCATACCCACTTCCGGTGTAATGTCTTCCGGTACCTGGCTTTTCTGCATGGGCATGATCATCTCTTTACGGGCTTCACCGTATGCTTCTTCCGGCGGCAGCTTCACAGTAGCGGAGTCGCCTGCTTTCATTTCCAGCACCGCATTGTCGAAGCCTGAAATTACCATACCGGCACCTACCGTAAACTCAAGGGGTTCCCGATCTCTTGAAGAATCGAAGACTTCGCCATTTTCCAATGTTCCGGTGTAATGAACCCGAACCTTATCACCTGTTTTTACTTTAGTCACATTTTCCTCCGTCTCCGGCACTTTGCCGGCAAAAGTTGAACAAGGGTAACACAGGAGGACAAGTAGAGACAAGTTTGAGTCTGAGTTTGAGTTCAGACAGTGAGACAAGCGGGGATAAGTACAGACAAGGTTGAGGTTGAGTCCGGAAAGGGACAAGATGTCCAATCCTCTGGCTGTGCTTAGACCTTGTCCATACTTGCCCCCCTCCTCATTCCCTATCTTAACTTAAACTTAAACTCAAACTTAAATTTGCCTTTTCCTACAGGCCGATGATGTGTAGCCAGAAGACGAAGGTGAAAACGGAGCCGATTGTGGTGAGGATAATGATGCCGGTGGAAAGTTCGGGGTCCCCGTTCATCTGGTCCGCCATGACGTAGTTCACCAGTGCCGAGGGAGACGCCAGCATGACGATCATGACTTGTTCCGGCAACTGAATGGGAGTGTCGGTAAGTTTCAGTGCCAGGTAACCGAGGAAGGGGAGGAGCAGCAGTTTGAACGCCGTGCCAACCCAGAGGCGGGGGTGGGACCAGCCCATGGCCCGGAAACGGATGCCGCCGCCGATGCTGAGCAGTGCCAGCGGAAGGGTGACCTGGCTGATGATGGCAAGTGTTTTGTCCGCAGGAGCGGGGAGTGCCAGATGAACGATTGAGGCTGCCAGACCCAGCACGCAGGCGAGGAACAACGGATTGAGTAGTGTACTGGTGAGAATAGGCCTGAACCGGAACCGTTTTGCCCCGCCGATGGTAAAGGATACGACTGCGAGTGTATTTACGAAAGGAATCAATATCGCCATGAACACGCTGCCGATAACCAGTCCCTGGTTTCCGAGCGTGTAATAGCAGACCGGCAGGGCGATGTAAGCGTAATTGCCGCGAAAACTGTTGACTGCAAGGGTGCCTCCTGTTTTCAGGGGCCAGCGAAGGACTTTCGCAGTCAAAAACGCGAGGATTGAAACAGTCAGAATGGTTGCCAGCATCATGGATATGGGAACCCATTGGACGGTCTGGCTCAGTGAAGCGGTTGAAATTTTGTGAAACAGAAGAACCGGCAGACAGATGTAGAAGATGAGGCGGTTGGCAGTTTTCACAAATGCATCGTCAATAAGGCGAAACCGGCGCAGTGCAGTACCAAGAAAAATCACAGCAAAAATCGGAATAATAGATGTGAGGATTCGAGCCACATTTCCTCCCGTTTACAGCGAGTGTTTGTGCCGGCGACTGACAATACTGGGAAATAGTACCCCGTAATTGACAATTCGTGAAGAATGTTTTTCGCCTGAGCCTTTTAAATGGATTGAAGATAGAGGAAGGAAAGCGGCAGGGGGAATGCAAATTAGTGGCACACGCCCCTGCCCACAGTCTGTTAACCGGTGATGTTCCCGGTAACGGCTCAATCCCGGTTCACCTGCCATCCATGTCCGTTACAACAGTTCAATACCCTGTTTTCTGCACGCACTTCGCATTTTTGTCGGCCAGACACCGGCCTGAATTTCCCCTATGTGCGCTTTTTTCAGCAGAAACATGCATAATCGGGATTGTCCTATTCCTCCTCCCATGGTCTGGGGGAGTTCACCCGCCAGCAGCTGTCGGTGGAAATATAATTCGGAACGGTGTTGTGCACCTGCAAGTGAGAGCTGATGTTTCAACGATGCCGGATTTACGCGAATACCCATGGATGAAAGTTCAAAAGCAGTGTTCAGCACTGGATGATGCACTAGAATGTCTCCGTTCAACCCCAGGTCGGTTCCATTGGGAGTGGTCCAGTCATCATAATCAGGAGCCCGTCCATCGTGAGGCTTCCCATCTTGCAAATTGGCGCCGATTCCGATTATGAAAACGGCACCATGGTCGCGAGTTACGCAGTTCTCACGTTCCCGTGGAGACTTTTCCGGCCATCTCGCCGCCAGGTCACTGGCATGGATGAATGTAATTTTTGAAGGCAGTATTGGCTTCAATTCCGGATACCGAAGGGCCAGCCATGTTTCTGTTCTGCGGATTACACCGAAAATGGAATGCACGGCCTCCTTAAGGTGATCCAGAGTCCGTTCCTCCGGCAAGATGACCTTTTCCCAGTCCCATTGATCTACATATAATGAGTGAAGGTTATCCAATTCCTCATCCGGACGAATGGCGTTCATGTCTGTGTATATACCTTCCCCGGGGCTGCATTCAAGTCTGGCACAGGCCAGACGCTTCCACTTCGCTAGGGACTGTACGACTTCAACGGAGGCACCCTCAAGAGCATTGGCTGAAAAATTCAGCGGTCGTTCTACACCGTTGAGGTCATCATTTATACCGGTGCCGGATTCCACCAGGATCGGGGCTGTTACACGGGCAAGGTTCAATTCGGATGACAGATTAACCTGAAAAAAGTCTTTCAGTTCTTTTATCGCGGTTTCGGTTTGGCGAATGTCAAGTATTGAGCGATAAATATCGGGATGTATAGATGTACGTCCATCCATGGAATCCTCCTTCATGGTCTGCGTGATTGATTCGTAGAAAGATTTCTGAAAACGGATAACCATGCGCTTTCAGAAAATTGAGTTCAAGGGTTCAAAAATTTCAGGAAAAATAAAAGAAATCGCCTTCAGCGGCAATTATTATTGAGGGTATTGTGTCGATTGATCTGATTGAGGACGTTGAAGCGGGAATTGCGGTTAAAATATAGGATGCGGGAATAGGGTTGGGGTTGTGCACACTGCCTGTTAACAATTCCTGGCAGGTGTATTCGGTCGTCTTTCATAGCCACCTCCGAAACGAATTATCCCACGCCCCTTGTCAGCCAGCGGGATGAGATTGGACGAGGTATACTATCATCTGAAAAAAAACCTGTCAAATTGTATTCCTGTTTTTTTCCATTTATCGCATGGAACCAGACCGTGGATTCATAGATGGCTGACTTACAGCTTTATCCCTGGAAACACTGTGGTAGAATTAGCTGTAGTATTCAGGTAAGGTCTTTTTACAGGGGAGGGGAATTTTGAGTCGCATTAAACGATTTTTTTTAAGACCACTACTCAGTCCCTTCCTGATCACGATCGGCGTGTTTGTTGTTTTCCTCTACTACATGACAACTTTTGTTTCCTGGCATTTTGCCCTGATATCTTTTGGAGTATTTACATTTTTTACTGTAAGTTACCTGTTTCTGGCGTGGATTCTGAAACTCATTTTCAAGCGGATTGTCGGGTCCGTTTCCCTGAAATTGACCGCATTTTTTATCACAACGGCGATTCTTCCCCTGTTGATGGTTCTGATGTTGGCTGCGACCTATCTGCTTTTTCTGGTCGGGGTGACGGAAAGCTATGTGTTTACCCGTGTGATCCGCTATGCCTATCATCAGAGGACAGGAAGTCATGATACCGACCTTCGTTTTCGAACCCACGGGGGTAAAATATATTTTGAACCGGAACAGGGAACACGGGTTGAGATTGATTCAAAGTTTTTTGACAATGTGCGGGAACTGACCGGAACTGATTATTCGGCTGCAGTAATTCGGTTGAGTAGCCTGGTAAATCTCGAAGGAGAGCCAGTTAAGCATCCGGATGCGAAGGGTGAAAAGAATGAGCGGAATGAGAAGTCAGTTGGTGCCGAAACTCCCCGTTTTGCCATGCCCATTTATTCATCTATTCCGGAAAGCGAAAATGACGAAAAGGGAATACATTATGATTTCACGCTGAGTTGGCCCTACCTGACTTATCCTGTGATATTCCCGTTGGAAAAGGACCTGAGCGGCCCCATTCTGGTATTCATGATTCGGGTGGATTTGAAGCGGTTTGCGTCCAATCTGTTTTCCGGTAAGAACTCCTTTTCAAAGGTCAATCGAGAACTTCTGATATTTGTGCTGGCTTTGTCCCTTGCATTTGCTCTTTTCCAGTTTTATCTGCTCTTGAAGGGGGTGTTCTTTGCCGTGTCCATGTCCACCGCCACCCGTCATCTTGTGGGGGGAGTCGGAGAAATCAGGAAGGGAAATTTTGATGCCCGGATACCGGAGTTGAGGGACAGAAACCTGGGACAGGTGGGCGAGGCAATGAATGAAATGGCGGCAAATATGCAGGAGTTGTTTCAGCGGAAAATGGCAGGCGAGCAGATGGCGCAGGAACTGGAAGTGGCAAGGCGAATTCAATCTTCTGTGCTGTTACAGGGGATTTTTGGAGAAGAAGAGTATCGAATCGCGGTCCATTCCCGGGCTTCCCGGGTGGTCGGCGGCGATTACTGCAACTTTTATAAGAAGGAAAACGGCCTGGAGATTCTTGCGGGAGATGTATCCGGAAAGGGACTGGGGGCTGCTATGTATGTGTCCGAGGTGGATGGGTTGTTCTATGGCCTTGCGGCAAGGCACGAGGCTCCGGAAGTCATTGTGGAAGGCCTGCACCAGTTCTTCCTGGACCGTGGTGGTGGTTCCAGCTTTTTCTCTGCAACCTTGCTGGACATCCGGCCGGATGTTGGAAAGATTGATTATTACCGGATGGGAGATCCGCCGCTTCTTGTAAAACGGAAAGACGGCAGGTGGTATGTGTCCCGACCGAAGGGTATGATTGCAGGAATGAGAGGAGTGAGTCAGATTCTTCCTTACCTGGAAAAGGTAACGTTTCCACTGGACGAGGTCGATGGGCTGTTTCTTTACAGTGACGGGTTTCTGGAGTTATTTCCAGGTGGTGAGCCGGAAATTATCCGTATTCTTACTGGCCTGGATATTGGAGATGTTGAGTCGGCATACACGGTGCTTGCCAGCGTGATAGATGCCCATGCGTCTGTGAAGGAATTGATGGATGATGTAACCGTGGCCCTGGTCAGCTTTCAGATTTTGCCGGAAGTGCAGGGAACAGAAGTTTGAGTCTGAGTATAGACATAGCAAAATCACCATTCATCTTGAAAAGTAAAAGTGATCCAATAACAGGACTTTAATTTCTTATGGCAAGGAGGGGTTCGATGGTCCGTCAAGTTCGATTTATTCTTGTAATTATGTTGGTTTGTGCCGCTTCGACTGTGTTTGCATGCACAGACATTCTGGTGTCAAAGGGAGCGTCCGCAGATGGCAGCGTGATGATTACCTACTCTTGCGATGGTGAGTTCCATCCCCATTTTCGGGTGACAAAGGCGGCTGATCACGAGGCCGGTGAAATCATTTCCCTGCAAGGCTGGGACGGCAAAATCAAGGGTAAGATTGCGCAGGTTTCTCACACATACGCAGTGGTGGGGCTGATGAATGAATTTCAGGTGGCAATTGGTGAGTCGACATTCGACGGCAGAAAGGAATTGCAGAATCCGGATGGATTACTTCACTACTGGTATCTGATGAGATTCGCGCTGGAACGTTCCCGAACCGCCAGAGAGGCAGTTGAAGTGATTACCGGACTGGTGGAAAAATACGGCTATGCAAGCACCGGAGAATCCTTCTCAATTGCCGACAAGAAAGAGGCCTGGCTTCTGGAAATGGTCGGCCCTGGAAAAGGCGGGAAAGGCGCCATCTGGGTGGCACGGAGAATTCCGGATGGCTACATTTGCGCCCATGCAAATGCGTCGGTAATTGGCGAGTTCCCAATGGACGATAAGAAGAATTGCCTGTACTCGAAAAACGTTGTGGATTATGCCGTAGCGCATGGGTACTACGATCCGAAAGGCGGGAAACCTTTCCGTTTCAACGATGCATACTGTCCCATGACACCCCAGAAGATCCGCTACACCGCAACCCGTGTCTGGAGCATTTTCAGGCGGAGTGCCCCGTCACTGCATCTTCCCCCTGATTTTCATCGTGGACTTAAGGAGGCGGTAAGATACCCCCTCTGGATCAAACCGGACAGGAAACTGTCAGTGTCGGACGTAATGGCCCTGATGCGGGACCATTACGAGGGCACACCTTATGACATGACGAAAGGCGTTGACGCGGGACCCTTCAATTCTCCCCAGAGATGGCGTCCCATGAACTGGAAAGTCGAGGCCAGCACCGATGATTACACGTGGGAGCGGCCCATTTCCACCCAGCAGACCGGGTTTTCCTTCGTCAGCCAGTCAAGGGACTGGCTTCCGGATGCGGTGGGCGGCTTGTACTGGTACGGACTTGACAACACCTGGACCAGTTGTTACATCCCCTTCTATTGTGCATCTTTTGAAGCCCCGGACGCATACACAAAGGGGAGCCTGGATAAATTCAGTATGGATTCAGCATGGTGGGTATTCAACCTGGTTTCCAACTTTGCAGAAATCAAGTGGTCGTATATGACGAAAGATATCCTGGCGGTCCAGAATGAGCTGGAGAACAGGTTTATTGCCATGGAACCGGCGGTGGACCAGGCGGCGGCTGCACTTTATAAGAAAGACCCGAAGCTGGCGGCAGAGTACCTCAATGATTATTCCAACAGTCAGGCAATGACAGTTTATCATCGCTGGGTCAATCTCAGTGAAGATTTGATCTGCAAATACAACGATGGATATATGAAGGACAATGAAGGCCGTGCGAGAGCGGTGGGTTATCCAGCTGAGTGGCTTAAAACGGTTCACCGGCTTCGTCCGGAACAGTTCAAACTGCCCAGGTGGGATGAAAAAAAGATGGAAACGGAGTTACCTTTTTGAGAAAGTGATAGGAGAAGCGACGCGCTGCGCCGCAGGTCGAGTAAAAGACAAGGTTGAGGTTGAGTCCAGAGCATGAAGGAGAAAGATGGAAGAAAAGATAGCTGAATGGAAAATAATGGCGGATAAGCGGGTCTATGACAGCATTCTGGATGTGGTGGGCCATACACCAATGGTGAAACTGAACCGGGTAACGGCCGGACTTTCTGGCGAAGTTTTGGCGAAGCTGGAGTTTCTGAACCCCATGGGCAGTGTCAAAGACAGGATTGCCCGCTATATGCTGGAAAAGGCGGAACGGGAAGGTAAGCTCCACGATGGTCAGCTCATCATCGAATGCTCTTCCGGCAATACAGCCATCGGGCTGGCGTTGGTTGCG
>PFTO01000193.1:0-6194 GCA_002789615.1 Acidobacteria bacterium CG_4_9_14_3_um_filter_49_7
TAATCCGGTAGTCACCGGATTTGGGATCCAGTGCGTATTGAATGTTGCATTCTCCGACGATGCCGAGATGTCGAACCGCCCGGATGGCGATGGACCGGAGATGAAAGTTCTCCGCAGCATTCAATGTCTGGACCGGCGCCACTACGGCGCTTTCACCTGTATGAATCCCCATGGGATCCAGATTTTCCATCGAGCAGACGACGATACAGTTGTCGAAGCGGTCCCGGACGACCTCATATTCCACTTCCTTCCAGCCAAGCAGGGACTCTTCAACCAGTATGTGATCGGCGTAGCTCAGTGCCTTGCTGACTGTTTCCGTTAGCTGGTCTTCATTTTCCACTACGCCTGAGCCCAACCCCCCCAAGGCGAAGCCGGCACGGATCATGACCGGGTAGCCGATGGATCCGGCTGCTTTGCGGGCCTCTTCCAGCGATCTGGCGATACGGCTCTTCGGCACATTCAGGTCAGCCCGTCCCATCTCGTTGGTGAACAGATTTCGATCTTCCGTTTTTAGAATGGCTTCCACCGGCGTTCCCAGCACTTCCACGCGATGAGTGGCCAGATCTCCATTCCCGGCCAGTTCAAGACCCACATTCAACGCCGTTTGTCCGCCGAAACCCAGCAGAATACCGTCGGGCTTCTCCCTTTCGATAACCCTCCTGGCGAATGATGCCGTCAGGGGAAGAAAATATACGCGGTCCGCGAGACCTTCCGATGTCTGGATGGTTGCGATATTCGGATTAATGAGAACAGTCTGGATTCCCTCTTCTTTCAGGGCCTTGATTGCCTGGCTTCCGGAATAATCGAATTCACCGGCTTGTCCGATGCGAATCGCGCCGGAGCCCAGGATCAACACTTTTCTGACCTGGGTGTTCATGAAAGAGCCCTCGCGAACATATCAAAAATGAACTCGGTATCGTCCGGACCCGGTGAAGCTTCCGGATGGAATTGTGCGCCGAAAAAGGGTCTCGAAATATGAAGAATACCTTCATTGGTTTCATCGTTGTGATTCACAAACCACTCCCGCCAGTCCTGGGGGAGCGTAGAAGCATCCACGGCATATCCATGGTTCTGAGAGGTGATATGGCAGCGACTGGTACCCATTTCCAGGCATGGTTGATTCTGTCCCCTATGACCGAACTTCATTTTGTATGTTTTTGCGCCTGCGGCCAGGCCCATGATCTGGGAACCCAGACAGATTCCCAGCATCGGGAGATTGCATTCCATGGCCTTACGAACATGATCCACTGTGCTTGTGCAGAGCGAAGGGTCGCCAGGTCCATTGGAAATGAGCACGCCATCCACTGGTTCCCGATTGAAATCAAAATCCCACGGAACACGGAGTACAGAAATGTCCCGTTTCAGAAAAGCGCGAATGATATTGTTCTTCACTCCACAATCCACCAGGGCGATCCGTTTGGCACCCCGTTCGTAGAGTATTGGTTCAGTAATAGAGACTTCTGCGGCAAGATTTCGTTTATTGGGGTCTTCAAAATCAAGAGAATGGTCGCCGAAGACAACTCTGCCCGACATTGTACCCGATTCCCTGAGACGCTTGGTCAACATGCGGGTATCGAGTCCATACAGGGCGGGAATGTTCTCTTCAATCAGCCAGTTTGAAAGGGACCGTACTGCCGTGGAGTGGGAGTAATGGTCTGAATAATCCGCAACGATCAAACCGGAAACCTGGATTCTATCGGACTCGAAAAAGCGCAGCATCCCGTCTTCAAGGTCATTTCCCGGGACACCGTAGTTACCTGCCAGTGGCCATGTCATGATCAGGATCTGGCCACGATAGGATGGGTCCGTGAGGTTTTCCGGGTAGCCTACCATGCCGGTATTGAATACGACTTCGCCTGTAGCGGGCGTTGTCGCACCGAAACTGAATCCTTCCAGTACCGTGCCGTCGGCAAGCTCAAACCGTCCTTTTGCCCGTCCGTAGTCCATTCGTCCCCCATACTGTTTATGGCTTGCGAGAATGCCTGCTCAGCCCGAAGGCTTCTTTTCCCATCAGGTGATTCTCTGTCCTGAAAAAGCTAACATATCGGCCCGGTTGAGACAACAGAAAGAATGTCCAGGTTTCCCTTGGCAGCGCCGGCATCCCAAATGTTGAGCAATGCATCTTAAGTGTGAGACAGCATAGACACAGGTATCGATCAGTTACTTGAATGAAGGACATGAAAGAAGAAGCGCATCGATAAACGTTTGTCCCGAAACGGATAAATTCAATGAATGAAAGAGGAAGCTGATTCCCTCCTTCTTATGTGTCAATTTTCTGTCAGAGACGAAGTGATTCGAAGGCGAAGTGGAGGCCTTTTTTTGGCAGGATTGAACGGATATACACTGAAATAAAGACTTTACAATTTCTCCACAGAATCTGTGGAAAACGTTGTGGAAAAAGGCTTAAAAAACGATAAAATCCCAGCAATGACACGGGGTTTAACAGATTGCACAATTCGTGGGTATGCAGAACAAGTCCTTCCATAACATTAAGTTACAAATATTGGATAGTGATTACACATGGCCATAATCCATTTGGTCAATGTTTTTGACAGAAGATCCAGTTCTTTCATCACAATGCGGCATTAAAGAGAATGATTCCGAGCTGAGATTCCCTGTTCCGGTTTTGCATGGTTCGTCCTGTCCGACAATATTTCCTGGCTTCAGAAACCTTCCGTCGAGGCATCACTCAGCGACTGTTAGATTCAGTTTTCTTGATTTCCAGCGACCCTGAAAGTCTTTCTGAAAGGATGCGTATGTTTTCAGACAGCTTTCGGATGTGCTGAATCTCGTCTGACCTGTCTTTCCCTTCTTCCTTGTGTTTTCTGACGGCGGCTTCCATTGCCCCCTTTGTTGCAAGGAGAGTGGCATCGAATGTTCCATCCATCCGGTTGCTGAAGCGGCGGAAAGATGTCTGAATACTCTGGAAAATGGACCAGCGGAGGTTTTCCACATTATTGCGCACCAGTTCTTCCACCTGTTCCAGAACCCGTTTTCTGGCCCTTTTTTGCTGCAGACCTGCACCCAGAACCTTGTCCAGTGTTCCGGGAGGAATGGGAGACAGGGATTGTTTCCATTTGTGGGTGATCCAATAGGGTTTCTGCAGGGCGACGAATGCACTTTCGCTTTCCGGAGCATAAAATGGAACTTGAAAGATATCAGCGGCATGATGTCGGACGGATTCGATGAGATGATCGGTTTCCCGTTGCAACGGTTCCAGAGTCGCTGCCATTCGTTTTCTGAAACGCCGGGAAAAATGGCCCAGCCGATCTTCAAAATATACGGGGATAAAATCGGCCAGTTCCTTCCGGGTCGCCTGTTCCCATTCCCTGCCCACCGTCCCTTTTGCGGTTTCTTCCACAATTTGCTCAATATCTTTCATTGCTTTTTGTTTCAGTTGTTCAGCTTCTTCTTTCACCTTCTTAAGGGCGCGTTTCTCTTCTCCTGCCAGTCGGTCCAGTACAGCGAGGCGTTCAACACGGGTTTGGCCCAATTTTTCCTCGAACAGGGTGATTCGTTTTTCCAGATCGGTGAGGGGAAGCTCCAGAGATTTCAGTGACAAGTTGAGCTCCATAAGTAGGTTGTTCACGATGTCCAGTGCCCGGCGACTCAATGCTTCCCGAAGAGCAACCTGCTTTTCCACCGCAAGGAATTTGAAAATGCGGGCTTCCAGGTCGGCCATACCGCTTTTTTCCCATTCATCACTGTCTTGATGTGTTCTTGCGGCTAGACCTCTTTTTGAGGAAACAGGGAACACCGGTTCCGGGTCAATCCCGGTCTTGATTCGGACAGTTTCTTTCAAAAAGGAGATGGCCTGTTCCAATTCGTCTTTATCAAGATAATCTGTTTTGTTCAGAATAAAGAACAGCCGGGGGACCTGATCCCGAACCGATTTCAGGAACTCAACCTCAGCTTCAGTCAATGGCGGATCTGCGGAGGTGATAAAGAGTGCGGCATCGCATTGGGAAAGGAAATTCATAGTGGCCGCAGTGTTGTGGCGAAAGATAGAGCCGATCCCAGGCGTGTCAATGAGTACCACCCCTTTTTTCAGAATTTCCGAAGGATGAAATACCTTGATTTCCGTCACATTCAATATGTTTTCGGGGTTTTGGGTTTCGTTGACAAAGCGGTTGAGAAAGGAAGTCAGATCGCCGGTACTCTGCTCTTCAGTGACAGCCTCATGGTTGTTCTCTATGGTAATCTTTACCCGTTTTTCGCCAGGCCTCACCCAGGTGGGAAGTGCGGTAACCGGTAGCACTGAGCTGGGCAGGAGTGCTTCGCCTAGAATCGCGTTCAACAACGTGCTTTTGCCCCGCTTGAACTGACCCAGTACCGCAAGATGAAGCCGTTCCTCCAGCAGTTGGTCGCGAAGATCATTCAGTCCTGGTAATTGTATTGCATCGGGGCGCTGTGATTGGAGAAGGGCAACCGCATTGTCCAGTAACTCGGGAAGGAGCGACGGATTTGGTGGAGAAGGGGCAGGTTTTTTTGAATTGACTTTTCTTCTGACGGATTCCTGGTTGGCCATGGGCCCTCCTGACATTGCCTGTTTCAACCAGGAGTCATCAGCCGCTTGGCGGTTAAAGGGGGGACTCCTTCCCCGGAAAAACTTTGTACCATTATATCCGTTGAGACGTTTTTGTCAAAGCATGGCTGGGAGAAAGCTGCCATCTCCCCGTTTCTTGAAATAGAGTTGAGCTAAGTCCCTATAAATCTTTCAATAAAGCATGTATTCTGAACAGAAAAACCTCTTCTGTTTTGTTATAATGAAACCGGGATAACAGTCTCAAAACAAAGCAAAAGAGGTGAGGGAATGATAGCAGAATCCCGTTCAAAAGTGAAAACAATTTTGCAACAGATTGTAAATGTAGAAGAAAAAGGCCTGACAAAACCCATTCGGAAATTCATTACGGAAGGAGTACTGGGAATGCGAATCAGCGAAACCGCCAACCTCACGGAAATGACATGAATCCTGAGTGAACCAATCGGTATCAAATAGACTGTAAAACGCCTCAGAAGAGCAGCATTGACTCCCATGCTGCTTCCTTTGATAAACCAGCTGTGCCTGAGACAGGCAAAGCGGTGGACCACGGGAAAAACTATCTTCGCACTGGACAGTGGTGACATCACCCACGGTAATTCAATCAGCGGCGATGGAGAAGGTAAAACAAAAAACCAGCCACGGTTCTTGTATTGTCAACTCCTGAAAGGACTTCAGAGGATGTTTCGTGGTTTCGGGTGTATTTTTCGCTTCCGTTCTACCCGAATTTCCCGCTGGAAGGATAGATGGGAGGTGATTGAACGGCCATTGTTTGATTATCCCGCCGCTTTTCTGGAGGTGGTCTAAAAAATGGGGGGAATGCCAGTTCAGACGAATCACTTGCTTTTTCAGTTAAGATGATTAATCATCGACCCAAGAAATGCCTCGGATACTGGATGCCGCATGAGGTCTTCTTTCAGAGGTCAAGTGCTGCACTTTGAATTGGAATCTACCTTATTCTCATCATGATTTTTTCCTTTCCCGCAATCTGGAGCGATACAGGAATCCGGAAGATTTCGGCAGTTATTATTTTGCTTCTGCTGATTTCCGGAATTTCATTGGCAGTTTACTTCGGAGAAGTGAATTTCAGCCGTTCCGGTTGCATGTACGCTTTTGCGATAGAGCTTCTGGCGTGGTTTTTCTTTGTGTTTATAGCACTTCGCGGCTTTTTTTCAGGGAAACACACTCCGGCAACATAAGCCGGTGCCGGGCCGATTCTGTTACATTCCTTTTTGTCTGCTATCCGACATCCCGGCCCGTACATGCGGTTGCGGTGAGGCTGGCGAGCTGATTCAATGCAATGGCAGAACGGCTGCCGGGATGTCGCCGGGAAACCGGCTCGTGGTGGGCCATGGATTCGCTGACGAGGGAGCTGCGCGGGATTTTTACGGAGCTGAATGCCACCCGCCGGTGCCGGCTTTCCACATATCGGTGCGCCTGATTCGCGAGGGATGTGTTCCGGGCTACCTGATTGAAGATCACCTGAATATCCACATCAAAGTCATTGAAATCCCGCAAAACCATGGCAATATCTGCCCCGGTGCCGGGACCGGGGATAAACGGCATCAGGACGGAGTCACTGAAGTTCCATGCGTTCACAGAAAACAGGTTGTATGCCGGGCCGGTGTCAAGGATGATGAAATCATGCCCCCCC
>PFTO01000193.1:6236-15286 GCA_002789615.1 Acidobacteria bacterium CG_4_9_14_3_um_filter_49_7
GGTTTACTCATCATGTGGTAGTCCATTCCCGCCAGTTCGTCTGTGGAGGGGATGAGATAGAGGTTCTGGTCCACAAACAGGGTTGTTTTCCACCATGTGGTGCTTCGGGTGAGGAGGTCTTTGACAGAATAGGTAATCAATTCTTCCCGCTGACCCATGGCACGGGTGAGGGAAGCCTTAGGGTCCATGTCCACAGACAGAACCTTGTAGCCGAGCCCGGCCAGGCCATGGGCCAGGTGAAAGGCTATTGTAGTTTTTCCGGTTCCTCCCAGCGGGTTGCTGACGGTAATAACAGTTGCCTGCACGGTGCGCTCCTCTCTGGCATGGTGCCCTATTAATTTCTCCCCTGTCCATAAGGTAGGCGGAAACTCAAGTGGAACCAGTAACGCAGGTCACAAAAGTGGAAATAATTCAGTTCTGAAGGAAAGGGAAGGGGAGAGGGGAAGCTTAAGTCTACGTTTGAGTTTAAGTAGAATCAGGGATTCCCCATTTCCTCTCTTTTTCATTCCCCTCGAATCGGAATGGTGCCTGCTTTCCGAAGGGACGAGCTTGTGTTTGGCAGGGAGCGAGAATTCTCCATCTTTCCCCTGTCCCAACTTAAACTTAAACTTAAACTTAAACTCAAACTCAAACTCAAACTCAAACTCAAACTTGGATCTTACCTGATCTTGTTTTTTTGTGCTTTGCAGAATGCCTTGATTTTAATGAAATAGAGATCCACCTGTTCCATGCTCCGGGCGATGGCCTTTGAAGCATCCCCGAGGATGTGACGTCCCCACGCGGCCATGGCCACGTAGCGCCCGTCCGGTGTGATGGTGAAGTTATCAGCAGTCAATGCGCCCCGGCTTCTCTGAACTGTTTTACCGGTTTTTCTCTTTGTCAGGTCAACAACCTTGAACAGAGACCCTTTATCGTCCTCAAACTGACAGATCACATAGTTATCTGCGGCAGGGCTGAATGCGACAGTCATTTCCTTTAAACCGGCGGAGAAGAGAAGGACCCGTTTCTTTTCGATTACACTGCCACTTTTCATATCCAGAAGCAGCAGGGTTCCTTTTCCGTAACTGGCAGCGAGAATCTGCCCATTCCGTGAGAACGACAGAGAGCAGAACCGCTGCATGAGCGTTGTCTTTGATTGAAACTGGAAAAGCGGCGTCCAGTCCGGCAGTTTCCAGATTGAAATACTACCTTTGTCTGTGCTGACGGCCGCAATTTTTCCGGTGCTTGCTACGGCAACGGTTACAATTCGTCGCTTTCCACAACCTTTATGGATGATTTCCTGGCCGGTTCCGGTGTTAAAAATTACTATGCCGTTTCCACCGTCCGGGGTAATCAGTCGGTTGCCGTCCGGGGTCAGTGCGAAAGCCTGGGCGGTGTACAGAGAACGGTTCCCCCGGATATCTTCGGTGAGAAACAGTCGGCGGGTGCCGTGTTCCATGTCATACAGGGTGATACTGCCGTCAATGGCTTTCCACGCAATCCTGTTCCGGTCCGGAAATGCCAGAGAAATAATGCCGGTGGCTGCCGGATCTTTCAGTTCGCCGGTGTACATGCTGCTCCATTCTCCGTCACTTTCACCGGTGGCGTAGATAGCGATTCGGCCGGTCCTGCCAATGCTCTCCAGCGATGCGCCCTTTTGCAGTTTTCTGAGTTTGTACGCTTTGTAGTTCTGGGGTGAAAACGCCACTGCTGCCAGAGTCCCGTCAGGCGACATGGCCAGCGCGGTGGGAATGTTCGGGTTGAGCAGATTGCCCCCGGTCAGCTGGACGGTAACACATAGAATGGACAGGGCAGAGATGAAAAATTTCATGGGACCTCCGAAAGGGGGGATCGTTTCTCTCCTGCTTATTGTATCACCGGTTTTCCCCTTCCGAAATTTGGTAGTGTCCTTTTCGCCTGTTTTTCGATAATATTCTTGTTTTTTCGTAAAATTTCGGTATTCTTGTTGAGTAGGAGTAGGCATTTCCCGCTTTTGCTTAAACTTTCCTTCTACTCCACCTTGTCCCTGCTTGTCTTATTGGAGGTACTGATGGAATTGACTCGAAAACAACGACAGTTGATGGATTGTGTCCGAAGGTTGATGGCGGAAACCGGTGTATTTCCTACATTGCGTGAACTGGCGGATTGCATGGGAATCCGCTCTGTTTCCACGGTTCATGCCCATATCCGTAACCTGCAGGAAAAGGGCGTGGCATTAATGCCGGTGGAGGATGTGCTGAAAGCCACTGTTTCTGCTATCACCATCCCCCTCTTTGGGTGGGTGGTGGCGGGAGTCCCCTCGGATGTGTGTGAATTTCAGGAGAATATTGAGGTCCCTGCCGCATTGGTTCCCAACCCTGCCCGAACATATGCATTGCGGATTACCGGAGATTCCATGATTGAGGAACATATCTGCGAGGGGGACATTGTGATTGTTGAAAAGCGGGATACTGCCCGGGATGGAGATATCGTCATCGCACTGGTAAATGGGAGCGAAACCACGGTAAAACGCTTCCAAAAGGAAGGAGACCTGGCGGTACTGATTCCGGCTAATCGTTCTATGGCAGCGATTCGGGTGCCATTGGAAAGCGTCGAAATTCAGGGTGTGGTGATTGGCGTTGTCCGGAAATATTAATAGAAGAAGAAGTGATGGGTGATATTGATATAAGATTCAGAACAAAAAGTGAATATAAAGTACCTACCTTTTCTTTCTACCGCGCACTTGCACTCGCACTTGGATGTCACAGCCATGTTGAACGGAATTGATTCCATATTTGCCCATGTGGACATGGACTCGTTTTTTGTGTCGGTGGAACTGATCCGCCACCCGGAGTTGCGGGGACAGCCGGTTGTTGTCGGCGGGGGTCGGGGAAGCCGGATGGGGGTAGTGGCTGCGGCCTCTTACGAGGCCCGGGCCTACGGGGTCCGTTCCGGCACGTCTATCCTGGAGGCGAAGCGCCGCTGCCCGGGTTTGATAATTGTGCATCCGAACCACCTGTTGTACGAAGCAGTTTCCCGCAGTGTAATGGCAATTTTGAGAGAGATTACACCGGATGTGCAGGTTTTGTCCGTGGACGAGGCGGTACTGGACCTGAGCGGCGTATTGCGCCTGTGGGGACCGCCGATGTGGATTGCTGACAGGGTTCATCGAAAAATAGAGCGGGAAGTTGGAGTGCCGTGTTCCATTGGAATCGCCCGATTTCCTCTTGTGGCCAAACTGGCTTCCAAATTGGCGAAGCGAAATGGTATCTGTATGATATTACCTCGAAAAGAAACCGCATTCCTTTATGACCACCGGATTTCCCTGATGCCGGGAGTCGGGCGTATGACGACGGCTTATCTGAAATATCTGGATGTTTTCACAGTGGGAGAACTGGTGGCACGGGCGCCGTTGTTCTGGGAACGCCTGTTGCTTACCCGGCCGGTGGAAAATCCTTTCCCCAAGTCGATTTCGTCTGATTTGACGCTGGATAGAGATATGGATGACAGGGAAGCGGTGTCGGCTGTACTTCGAAATCTCTGTCGCAAGGTTGCATCGCGAATGAGAAGGAAATGTCTGAAGGCGGGTGGAATTTCAGTCCGGGTCCGATACGGGGATTTTCAGGCCTTTGAGCAGCACCAGACCCGAACGGAGTTACGTTATGATTTTGAGGTGATTCGACAGGCAGAGAGATTATTCAGTCTTGCAGATTGCCTTTTGTTGCCAATCCGACTGGTCGGTGTCCGTTTGTCTCCTCTTTTCGTGGACGGTGGAAGCCGACCCCTTACAGTGGGTAACCGGGGACATGCCGTGGCGGCTGTGTACCGGACGATGGATAAAGTTCAGAAAAAATACGGGCGAAATTCACTGTTTCAGGGACGATAGAAACAAGGAGGAACAAGTTTGAGTTTAAGTTTGAGTCCGGAAAGGGAAGAGATGTGTAATTCCCTGTTTTTTCTTTCACGCACGTGTACTTTCACTTTCACTTTTTTTGGCTTTTGAAAACTGCCGGGTTTTGGTACAATGTTTCCACTAAGTCTATTGAAAAGGGAGTTGTATAAAAAAGTGACGCAGTTGAATGAGAGAGAAGAACAAGTCCTGAAAATCCTGATTGAACAACATATCCAGACACGGGAAGCGTTAAGCTCCGGTGCCGTGGCTGTTAAATATTCAGAAAACGGCCGCTCCCTCTCCTCCGCAACTGTGCGAAATGTCCTCCATACGTTGGAAGAAAAGGGCTTTCTGGAAAAGGCTCACCTCTCAGCCGGACGAATCCCGACCCGTCAGGGGTTTCGATTTTATGTGAATCAATTGGTGGACCAGTATTACCATCTGGAGATGCCGGCTGATGCAAAAACTCATCTCACTCGATATATACAGGATATTTCCGATACCCGTTCACTGCTGGTGCAATATCTGGATTTCCTGAAGGATGAAACCGGCTTTATGTCGCTGCTGGTTTTTCCCAGCCTCTTTAATATGAGATTGACCCGGGTGGAATTTGTGAGACTATCCCCCCGCCGCGTCTTGATGATCGTGACAACCCGGAGCAATCTATACCGGCAGGTCCTTGTGGAGCTTGATCGGGAGATTTCTTACGAAGAACTGATTTCAGTAAATCGGTACCTGAACCGGGAATTTCCCGGAAAAACACTTTTTCAAATCAGACAGGAGTTGATTCGGGGCATGAAGCAGGGGGTGGAACAGATTGACCGTCTTGCAAGGCAGATTCTATCATCTTCTTTCCTGGAAATTGAGAGGATGGATGCAGGGGATGACGAGCTGCTGGTTCGGGGGATGTCGAACCTGGTATCGCAGAAAGAGGGCCAGGATGTTCATCAACTGCAGGGATTGGTGTTCAGTGTGGAAGAGAAGCACAGCATCGTGGAGTTAATCAATACCTGCATGGACCGGGACGTGACCGTTTTTCTGAGTGGAGAAATCGGGGATGATTATTCCATGATTATTTCACCGTATGGGATTGGAAATGGAATCAAAGGAGCTTTCGGACTATTGGGACCGGTTTGCATGGACTACCGCCGGATATTCTCCACGATGCGATTGATGACCGGAACGCTGATGAGTGCTATTATGCAGAAAAATATGGGTAATTGAGAATAGAAAGCAAGGAGCATGATATGGGGAAGAAAAAACAGAATGACGTACCTGGAAACGATGCAGGGCCTACGGAGGATTCGGCCATGGAACCGGTGGAAGCTCCGGACGTAATGGAAGCGGACGGCCCGGTTCTTGAAGAGGAGATAGAGTTAGTGGAGCCGGTTGAAGAGCCGGTCGCGAGGTCAGAAGATTCTTCTGAGTCTGCGGACGCAGACATGATGCCGGATACGGCAGATCTTGCGTATCAAATGGCACAACTTGAGAGAGAAACTCACGAGCTGAAAGAAACGCTGCTTCGGAAGATGGCCGAATTCGAAAACCTTAAGAAGCGGACAGCCCGGGAAAAAGAAGAGGCAGTTCGGTACGGTACCGCTGAAGTCCTGACCCGGCTTCTGGAGGTACTGGACAATTTCGACCGCGCGCTGCTTCTGGAACCGGATTCGGAAGGCTTTGACGTTCATTCCTTCTATGAGGGGATGAAATTGATTGCGAAACACCTTCTCGATAGCCTCAAGGGGGAAGGGTTGATGGAAATCAATCCGACGGGGGAACCGTTTGATCCGTTCTTTCACGAAGCTATGATGCGAGAAGCGTCTGCGGAGTTTCCAGATAATACGGTTGTAGAGGTTTTCCAGAAGGGATACAAACTGAAGGATCGGCTGTTACGTCCAGCCAGGGTAAAGGTGGCTCTCCACCCTGAAAAAGTAGTTGAGCCTGAGGAAATTGTCGATCAGGAGGGAGATGCTCCCGAGGAGAATGAGTCATGAACTATATACTTGGCATTGATCTGGGAACAACCAATAGTTGTGTGGCGATTTTTGAGAACCAGTCCCCCGTGATTGTCCCCAACAAGGAAGGAAGCCGGATCACACCTTCAGTGATCGGCTTTACCGAGAAAATGGAGGTTCTGGTAGGTCATATTGCCAGGCGGCAGGCCATCACAAATCCACAGAATACTGTGTTTGGAATCAAACGTCTGATGGGACGAAAATTTGCTTCTGTTGAAGTGAGCAGCATGCTGAAGACATTACCATTCCGGGTTGTTAAGGCGGAAAATGGGGATGCCTGGGTTGAGATTATGGAGAAACAGTATTCTCCACAGGAAATATCAGCTCTAATCCTCAAAGATCTGAAGGAAAATGCGGAGCAATATACCGGTACGGAAATAAAACAGGCCATTGTAACTGTGCCGGCCTATTTCAACGACGCCCAGCGCCAGGCTACAAAAGATGCCGGAACCATCGCGGGTCTGGAGGTGCTAAGAATTATAAATGAACCTACCGCTGCGGCGCTGTCCTACGACAGGGGAAACCTGAGGGGGAAAGTGGCAGTATATGACCTGGGTGGTGGAACATTTGATATTTCGGTTCTGAATATTGAAGAAGGTGTGTACGAGGTACTGTCCACCAGCGGCGACACTTTTCTCGGGGGGGATGATTTTGACCGGCGTATCATTGAGTGGATTGTTCAGCGATTTATGGATGATACCGGCATTGATCTGACAGAAGACAAGATGGCACTGCAACGGCTTAAAGAAGCAACTGAGAAGGCGAAATGCGAACTTTCTTCTGTTATGGAAACAGAAATCAACCTGCCATTCATTGCCGCTGACAACAGCGGACCGAAGCACTTCATTCATACATTGACCCGCGCGGAATTTGTTTCCCTGGTCACGGATCTTGTAGATCGGACAATTCCACCCTGTGAAGAGGCCATTCGATTGGCCGGCGTGGAGAAAGGCCAGATTGATCATGTGCTTCTTGTCGGCGGACAGAGTCGCACCCCGCTTGTAGTGGAAAAGGTGAAGGAGTTTTTCGGAAAAGAACCGAGAGATGATATGAATCCTGATGAAGTGGTGGGTATTGGTGCTGTGATGCAGGGAAGTATCCTCAGCGGTGAGACGAAAGACATTGTCCTTCTGGATATTACTCCCCTGTCTCTGGGTGTCGAAACCAAGGGCGGGTTGTTTGTCAAATTGATTGAGAGAACCAGCACGATTCCAACCAAAGCCAGTCAAATATTTACGACAGTTGTAGATAACCAGAAAAAAGTTGAAGTGCATGTTTTGCAGGGAGAGAGTGAGCTTTGCGAAAATAATTTTCCGCTTGCCCGGTTTGAGTTGATTGATATTCCGCCAGCCCCGAAGGGAGGTCCCCGGATTGAAGTCATCTTTGAGATTGACTCCAACGGCATTGTCAATGTCAGTGCCATAGATCAGGACAGTGGAAAATCTCAGTCAATGCGTATTCGACCCACCAGCGGGCTGACGGAGAAGGAAATTAATGGCATAATTGACAAGGCGGCAGCCCGCAGGGATGAAGAACTGCGGATTCGGGCACTGGTGGTCGCACGAAACAATCTTGAAGGCCTTTTGTCTACTACAGAGCGGTCATTTACAGAGCATGGGAGAAAGATGCCCACCGACTTCAGCGACGCAATGCGGAACGCCATTGAAAAAGGCAAAGAAGCGATGGGGGTAAATGAAATCGAGGTTTTGAAAGATGCCTACGAAGAACTGCAGAAAGTCTCGCGAAAGTTGGGAGAGCTGCTTCTCTATGGCACAACAATGGATAATTGAAAAACTGAGAGGATACTGTCCTTTTCAAGAAATGAAGTTGAGAACAAACAACAAAAGAAAGGCAAGGAAGAGGGATGAAACGGGATTATTATGAAGTACTGAACTGTGCCAGAACTGCAACAGGTCAGGAGATAAAGACAGCATACCGAAAACTGGCAGTCCAGTATCATCCGGACCGGAACCCGGACAATCCGGAAGGGGAAAACAAGTTTAAGGAAATTGCCGAGGCCTATGCGGTGCTCAGTGATAGCTCCAAGCGGGAAAAGTACGACCGGTATGGCCATAGCGGTTTGTCTCAGGGCGATATTGCGTACGATTTTAATGATGTTTTTGGTGGATTTACAGATATTTTTGACACGCTGTTTGGAGGCGGTGGCAGCAGAAACCATCGTCAGGGACGGCAGCAACGGGGGAGTGACCTGCAGTACTCCCTTCAGATTTCCTTTGACGAAGCCTACACCGGCATCGAAAAGAAAGTCAGGATCCAAAGGCGGGAGCACTGTCCGGAGTGCGGCGGCAGCGGTGCCAGTCCCGGTACGGGTCGTAAAACCTGCCCCACCTGCAGAGGAAGAGGCAACATATTAATCCGGCAAGGTTTTTTTACCATGTCCAGGACCTGTTCGACGTGCAATGGGCAGGGAGAAGTGATTGAACATCCCTGTGAAATCTGCCACGGCGAAGGAACAGCCGCAAACGATCACGAAGTCACAATCCGGATACCTGCTGGCATCGAAGACGGTGATACGCTTCGGGTAAGAGACAGCGGGGAAGCCGGTCCTCAAGGCGGAATGTATGGTGACTTGTACATCGTCGTCGGTGTAAAGTCGCATCCCGTATTCAGGAGAAGCGGTGCGGATGTTGGCCTTGAGCTCCCTGTTACCTTTTCCATGGCTGCTTTGGGAGGGGAAATTGAAATCCCCACACCAGGCGGCAGGGCCCAGTTAAAAGTTCCCGCGGGAATCCAGTCCGGGACAATACTGGAGCTGAAGGGGGAGGGATTCCCCGACATGAATACCGGAAAAAAAGGACGGCTTCTTGCCACAATTGAGGTAATCACTCCCCATCGCTTGAATGATGAGCAACGGAAATTGTTTCAAAAGCTCCGTGACGTAGAAGACGAACCTGTATCGGTCTGGGACCGTTTGAAGAGCATGTTTGCTGGCAAATCTGTATGAAAAAGGAAGACCGCAAGCTGTTTTCCCATCGCTTTCATGAAGAATCCATTTTTGTTCACACTACGGATGAGGATCTCAATCCCTGGGATCGGACCCGAATTGTGGCGGTTCTGGTAAACGAAACGGGAATTGATTATCAGCTTGCGGACAAAATCAGCGAGGAGATTCAAACCACTGTGTTTTCTTCCGGAATCCGGGTTGTAACATCGGAACTGGTACG
>PFTO01000193.1:15341-19862 GCA_002789615.1 Acidobacteria bacterium CG_4_9_14_3_um_filter_49_7
TGTTGCGATTTTCAGCCGTCCACTACCCTGGTCCCGTACCGTCACCTGCCGGAACAGGTGAAATCATGTCGGATATTCTGAAGCGACAGTTTGCCCTTTCCGATATTTACCCGGCCCATCTGCACCGTATGCATCTGGAAGGAAGATTCCATGTCCATGGTCTCTCAACACCAGACAGGCCCTGGAAGGTTTACCTGAATGCGATGGACCTCCTGAAATTCTCATATGGAGTAGGGGGACTTGTGCTTGAGAAGCCGGAAACGCCGGCACGGTTTGTCGGAAATTTTCTGAAATTGAATGCGGTTCTATCCGGTTTTGTAGGAGAAGGGGTTCACTGGGCCGGGATTGAAGATGCTCTGATCGCTCTGGGGACCACCGAGATTGAACTCCCCGGCATCTGCGCCGGACTCATTCAGTCCGGCATGACGGCCTTATCCACAACAGAAAAGGGAACAGGGCGGGCATTCCACTTTTCCCGTCCAGGGGTGATTAACGCGGTCGTTTCCAGGATGCTGGAAGAGAAAATCCTCAATGCATTCATTACGACTGAAAGCAATAACTGGTTTCCCTCCCCCTTTCTCGTCATGAACAACAAGATTCCCAGGGAGACAACATATATTCTGGAGTCCATATCCCTGAATCTGCCGGGATTGGCGATTCGTTCCATTGTGGAGGACACAACACCAGAGGTGGAATTGAAACGCCTGATGCACAAAGCCCTGGCGCTGTTCGCGAGAAAAAGAGTTTTTCTTGAAAAGGTATCCGCGGTACGGCCGGGAGGCCCGCTGGATCTGTTGAACCATCTTGGTTTCAACCCCTCACTGTCTCCCTGCGTGATCGCTGTCTGTGGTTTGAATGAGTGGTCCAGGGTTTTGCTGGATGGAGATATAGATGAAGGTCCCGACCGATTTACCCGTGCGGATGAATTCCTTTCCACTATTCAAAAGCAGGTTTTTGAGGAGTCAAAACAGGGAAAGATCAAGCTTTTTCTCGGTACAGCGGATCAGGGTGAGGCTGCGTACCGGTTTGCCCGTCTGGATCTGAAAATTCAGCCGTTTTATGCAAGCCGGATACTCAACGGGGAAATTCGGGATGGCTCGGTTTATTACACAAAAGACGCGGCTTTGCCAAGCGATAAGCCATTGGATATAAAGAAGAAAGCGGAGATTGAAGGAACCTTCCAGCGTAAGTTTGATCTGCCGTTTCGAACGGTTGTAAAGTGTCTGGACCCGGACCGGCTTCCGGCCGCACATTTCAGCAAAACTTTACAACATTTGCTTTTGACACAGGATTTCTCCATCTGCTATAATTGCTTCACTATGGAATCTGGTGTTTATCAAACGTGCCCATCATGTCACAGTACTGAAGTTGCAACCTATTTCTCCGGAAAGGAAGGTTACGAATGTGCGCTGGGGCAAACAAGAACTGAGGGCATGGAAAACAGTAGATTTTTCTTTTATTAAGGTTTGGTTATTATTCCCAAAGGAGGTCGTTTATGAAGAATCGAATCCTGATGTTTGTGTTAGGGTTCCTGCTTTGCGGTGTTACTGCGTTCGCGCAGATGAGCACGAAAGCCACTGTCAACGGTCTGGTAGTCGATGACCAGGGAACTGCGCTTCCCGGCGTCACCGTCGTACTGACCAGCATGGAACAGGGTACCAAGCGAACCGTTGTTACGGATGCCAATGGTAAGTTCCGTGCTCCCTTCCTGCCGCTGGGCACTTACACAGTAGATGCCAGTCTCCCCGGTTTTGGCACTTACAATGCAAAGGACCTGAGGCTGGGGCTGGGTGATATTGTGAACTACAAGATTACCATGAAGCCGGAAAAACTGGCTGAATCTATTGTGGTTACGGCGGAAAAACCGCTGATTGAAACCCAGAAAGTGGACGTTACCGCCAGTATCGGTGATGACTACATCGAGAACCTGCCGGTTCAGGGCCGGGATTTCAAGGACTTTGTCCTTTTAACCCCTGGTGTTACTGAAGCAGCTGGTGAGCGGGTTGCGGGAATTGGGACCCGGGGAATCATGAACAACCTGCAGATTGACGGCGCCGGTTACAACTCGACCTTCTTTGGCGAGCAGCGCGGTTCAACCCGAATCCCTTTTACCTTTTCCCAGGAAACGATCAAGGAATTCAACGTGGTATCCAACGGCTACTCCTCAAAATACGGAGATGCCAGCGGCCTGATCATCAACGCTGTAACCAAGTCCGGTTCAAACGAATACCATGGCAGCGTCCACTGGTTCCGGCAGACCGACAGCATGATGAATGCCAATGCCCCGTCTGAGTACAATCCACTTTCGCTGAGCATGAGAACGAACGACTTTACCAAGGACCAGTTCGGTTTTACCCTGTCCGGTCCGATTATCAAGGACAAGCTGTTCTTCTTTGTGGGCTATGATGCGCAGCGCAGGGACTCTTCTTTTTTCTGGAAGTTCAATGAAAAAGCCGGTTACGATGCATTTGCAGCAGCCTTTCCTGGTATCATTGCAGCCAACGAATACGCGGCTCCGGAAACAGAAGACAACGATGTGTATTTCGTTAAACTGGATTGGCAGATCAACGACAACCATCGGCTGTCCCTCCGTGTGAACCGCCAGGAATTTGAGGCCCAGAACGGGACCAACAGCCACAGGTATGTAACAGACGGTGTTACAAGCAATGGTCTTGAAGTGGACAACTCCACTTCTGTAGTTCTGGAGCTGACCTCTATCCTGTCCGACAATATGTTCAACGAGGCCCGCGTGCAGTGGTCTCAGGAGAACCGTCCCCGGTATGCCAATACGACGGATACAATGGAAGTCAACATTGGCAACTATGACGCATATTTTGGTCAGAACAACTTCCTGCCCAACTGGTTGAATGAAACAATTACAGAATTTATGGATGATTTTACCTGGGCGATTAGCGACAGTCACACACTGAAAGTTGGGGTTCGCTATGCCACCTACGATTATGATGACATGTTCTTCCGCTACGGCGGTGGTTCCATGCGGTTCTATGGCGGGTATAACGACTTTCTGGCGTGGATGGATGATGATCCCACCAACGATCCCGGCCGGTATGACATGAAATACACCCAGGCGTTCAGTCCCATTGGCGGTATTGTCAAGTACAGTGCCGATGAAATGGACGCATACATCCAGGATAGCTGGCAGTTCAATGCCAAGACCTTTGTGGAATATGGGTTCCGCTATTCAAGCCAGAAATTCGATAAGATGATCAATCCCAATCCGGAATTGGCAGCCCTCGGCCTGGAAGGAACACCGGATGAAGACAACATTGCACCGCGTCTCGGCATCACCTACGATATCAACGGCGACGGAACAGATCTGATCCGCTTCGGCGCCGGCCTGTTCTACAACCGGACCCCGTCCCTTTTGGTCGCCAATGCCATGCTGACCAACGGAATCAACGTGATCCGCAACGATTTCCGTCCCGGCGATGCCCTGTTCCCGACCGATCTCACCGACCGGATTTTGCCGTCGGAGCTGGATCCCCAGAACCCGTATCCCCCGGATGTGTTTGTGTTCAGCCCGGATTTCCAGAATCCCTACGTGTTCAAGACCAGCCTGTCTTATGAAAAGGCGTTGAACGATGTATGGAACGTGGGCGTGGATTTGAAGTACACCCGTGGCTATCATTTTGAGCGTAAGCTCGACACGAACCTCGGTATTATGGACGAGGATAATGACGGTGTGCAGGACGTCGATGCCTATGGCCGTCCCCTGTGGGATAGTCGCCATAACCGCCCGAACCCGAACTTCAGGAAAATTATGACCTTCATGTCCGATGGTTCATCCAAGGCATCCTCCATTACCTTCCGGGCGAGCAAGAAGTTTTCCGATCGGTGGAGCATGTTTGCTTCCTACACACTGTCCAGCTCCTATGATGTAGACACCAACGAGCGGTCAGTGTCTTCCTCCGGCAGTGGTTATCCGACTAACCCGGCAAACCTTCAGGCCGACTGGGGTCGTTCCGACTACTACAACAAATCCCAATTCAAGTTTTCCTGGACAGTGCTGTTGTGGTACGATATCCGTTTTTCCGGTTATCACCGGTACTACTCCGGTCGTCCCTACACGGTCACCTCGGGCTACGATGATAACGGTGATGGATTTTACAATGACTATGCTGTAATTGACGGCGTGCTGGGTTCCCGGAATACCTATCGCCAGCCGAATTTCAATCAGACCGATATCCGTCTGTCCCGTCGGTTTAACTTCATGAAACATCATTCCATTGAGATTATTTTTGATATGTTCAATGTGTTTGACAGTTCCAACGATTACACGACGATGACCACCTACCGGTATGATGCTGCAAATCTTGGCGCCCTGGATCGGGCCTCGCTGACACCCCGCCAGTATCAGCTCGGTATCAAGTATCGGTTCTAACCGCCTTATTCACAGGCAAATCGAAGGCCCGCCGAAAGGCGGGCCTTTTCTATTTATTGGCAAAACGGGGATTGACAACGTCTCCGGTGTCTGTCCCAATTTTTCTCAGAAGAAGTGTT
>PFTO01000111.1 GCA_002789615.1 Acidobacteria bacterium CG_4_9_14_3_um_filter_49_7
CGAGTATGGCACGAGTCGCACTGTCAGGGGGCCCAACACAGGCTGTGTGTTTTTGATATCCTTTAGGTCCTGAAAAGCCATAACTCCTATCGCAATGGTTATCAACACCAGAACCAGGGGAGACACCTGTCTTGGTCGGAACAATTGATCAAAGCTACCGGTTTTGGCCGGCCTTTCGTCTTCAGTATATTTTTCCGGTTCCGGCTGGCGTTTCAGCCACGCGTTCACCTCTGATTTCATGGCAAATACAGATCGGCGCCCGGGCACACGATGCACGGGGAAATCTGATTCCTGTTCCCATCTCTGAATTGTCTTGACCGACTTTCCAATAAAAGTGGATATCGATTTCCAACCGTCTAATAAATCGCCATTTGGCATACTATTACCTTAGCATACAACGTCATGAATCAAAAGGTATTTTATCTCATCATGGCCATTTTCTATCATTACCCAATCAATTTTTAATTGCATAGTCCCTGCCATTTTACGCGATAGATTTTGTTGCCCTTCAAGAATCAGAAGGCCTTCAGTTTCTCCACTAACGCAATGTACGCTGCCATTGCGGCATCTGGTTCCATGCCTTTCAATTCAGCCCTTGCGTCATATTTGGCGGCACCCACAAGGTCAAAGCCGCTGGGCCGGTCACCGGCAATATCCCCGTCCGTAGCCTGCTTGTACAGGGCGTACAATTCCAGCAGCGTGTTGTTGTCAGGACGCTCCGGCAAATGCGTCACCTCTTCTTGAGCTCTTTCGAACCTCTTCTCTAAATCTGACATATTTTCTCCTGCAACGGCTTTTCGCCGCCCGTGATTTGTTATTGGCACTAGTAACCCATGAAGAAGGTCAAACGGTTGCTGACGACTCCCTTTTCCCTTCTGACATCCACTGTTGAGTGAGGGCAAAACCGTCAACATCGAAACAGCCGTCTCTTTCTGACGTTCGAGTTTTCGGTAGCTCAAGGCGCTGGGGTGTGGGGTGGCGGAGCGTACACGTTGGTACGTGAGCAAACGCCGCGCTCCGGCAACGCAGAGATTCCAGAAAAATCGGACGTCAGACGTTGAAGCGGAAGTTGATAATGTCTCCGTCGTGGACCTTATACTCTTTCCCCTCCAGCCTCAGTTTCCCATCTTCCTTGCACTTTGCCATACTTCCCAGCGCAATGAAGTCATTATAATTAACGAGTTCCGCACGAATGAATCCACGTTCAATGTCCGAATGTATCTCCCCCGCCGCTTTCTGGGCGATGGTGCCGTTTCGGATGGTCCATGCCCGGCATTCGTCTTCACCGGCGGTGAAGAAGGAAATGTATCCCAGCAGGCTGTAGGATGCTTGAATCACCCTGTCTTTCGCCAGGGCCTCCAGTCCGAGGTCTTCCATGAACATGGGTTGTTCTTCAGCGGAAAGCTGACTGACTTCCATTTCGATTTTCCCGGAAACGGTAATTGCATCCACATTTTCCATCTCAGCTGATACTTCCTGAAAACGCGAAAGAAGCTCTGTTGAATCCTCCCCTTCCCCGGTGTTAAATACCACCAGTACAGGCTTCTGGGTCAGGAACTGGAAACCGCGAACCAGCTTTCGCTCTTCGTCCTTCAACACCATCTCACGGAGGGGTTTCATTTCTTCCAGATGAGCAATAATCCGCTGCAATAAGTCGTATTCCTTTTTTTCAGGGGCATTTTTATTGGATCTCACCATTTTTTCAATACGGGAAATGCGGGTTTCCGCTATCGCCTGGTCAGAAAGCAGGAATTCATCCATCAGGGACTGGAAGTCGCGAATCGGATCAACAGATCCGAAGGGATGCGCGACCGCATCCGTTTCAAACGCACGAATCACAACCAACAGTGCATCCGTCACTTTGATCTGATTTAAAATGGCCGGATCCACAGCTTTTTCACCTTCCACACCTGCCACATCCATGTACTCCACAACCGCATTTACCTGGCGTTTGGGTTTGAACATTTCGGTCAATTTGTCCACTCTACTGTCCGGCACGGGCACGGTTCCCATGTTCACTTCAACTTTGTTCGCCCCATAGCCGGTCTGCGCCGCCTGGCCGGTGAGTGCATTGAAGACCGTGGTCTTCCCGCTCTGTTTCAATCCGATGATGCCGATTTTCACTGTTTACTCCTTATTGTCCGTGACAAGCTGACGCACAACGTCAATGACAGTGCCGTCCCGCCATTCAATGGCCGCTACAATCCTGTCTGTTGTTTCCGGTTCCGGTGCTCTGGTCCCGCCGATGAGTTCCGTTGCCTTATCATACAGCTCTTCCATAGTGACAAGGGGCAGTCCGGATCCTTTAAGACGATCCAGAATATCGTGACGACGGGGATTGACCGCGATACCGTATTCTGTAACGAGTGCGTCAATGGCTTCTCCAGGCGCCGTTACGGTCACCACGTCTTTCACAACAATGGGATGAATTTTACGAACCAGCGGTGCTGTAATCACGGTCATATACGCGTCGGTCGTGTCCTGAAAGCCGCCGATGCCATGGAGCAACCATCCATCGGAGTGGGTATTTACATTGACATTGAAATTCACATCAATCTCTGTGGCACCCAGCACTGACACCTTTACTCTCGGGGCAAAACATCCTTTTGTGTGGTAGCAGTAGGAAGTAAACGGATTGGTGTCAATGTGGCGAGGATTTTCCGCCAGCGATCTGATTCCCGCCATATCAAAGCACTGACCGTCCAGAATGTATTTCACAATACCTTCGTTGAGCAAATCTACCAGCAACTGCGTGGACCCGCCACGTGCAAAAGAGGCAGAAACTCCTTTTTCGCGCATGAATTCTCCAAGGTATTTCACAAACGCCAGTGACATGCCGCCTGCCCCCGCCTGAAAGCTGAATTCGGGTTCATCCACCAATCCGGTATCCTGGACAAGCTCCGCCGCCCAGCGGGCAATTTTTAATCTTGTGGGATCGGTCGTAATCTTTGTTGTGCCAGATACAATTTTTTCCGGGTCACCCAGTGAATCCACCTGAACGACATAGTCTACATTGCCCCCTTGAATCGCCCATGGATGGCAGGGGAAAGGGACAAGATTGTCCGTCACCACTACAACCTGGTCCGCGTACAGGGAATCGACCAGCGCGAATCCGATGGAACCGAAAGCCGAGGGGCCATGGACACCATTGGCATTCCCGTGAGAGTCCGCAGAAGGCGCCGCGATGAAGGCAAGATCCACATGCAGGTCACCGTCCTGTATCGCGCGATAACGACCCCCATGGGAACGGAGGATTGCAGTCTTGCTGAATCCGCCAGTGGAACAGAGCCGACCTACCGCCCCATTCATGGAACCTTCAATATTGGCAATCACGCCGGATTTGATATATTCCACG
>PFTO01000028.1:0-1186 GCA_002789615.1 Acidobacteria bacterium CG_4_9_14_3_um_filter_49_7
CCAATGGCGAAGGCAAAATTCGAAAGAACAAAACCGCATGTTAATATTGGCACCATCGGTCACGTAGACCATGGCAAGACCACACTGACAGCGGCAATTACCCTTGTACTGTCGAAAAGCAATGTCGGTGACGTAGAAGTCCGGAGTTTTGACTCCATTGACAATGCGCCGGAAGAAAAAGCTCGTGGCATAACGATCAACACAGCGCACGTGGAATACCAGACGCCAAACCGTCACTATGCCCACGTAGACTGCCCGGGTCATGCTGATTACGTGAAGAACATGATCACGGGTGCAGCGCAGATGGACGGAGCGATCCTGGTAGTCAGCGCATACGATGGCCCCATGCCTCAGACCCGCGAGCACATTCTGCTTGCCCGTCAGGTCAACGTACCGTACATCGTTGTCTTCCTGAACAAAGTAGACATGGTAGATGATGCGGAACTGATCGACCTGGTAGAAATGGAAGTTCGTGAACTCCTGGACGAATATGAATTCCCCGGAGACGACATCCCTGTCATCCGCGGCAGCGCACTGAAAGCACTGGAAAACTCTGATGACGAAGAATGGACCAAACCCATCTTTGAACTGATGGAAGCGGTAGACTCTTACATACCGATGCCGGAACGTCCTGTAGACAAAGACTTCCTCATGCCCATTGAAGACATCTTCAGCATCAGTGGCCGTGGAACAGTTGTAACCGGTCGTATTGAACGGGGCGTAGTCACAACCGGCACGGAAATTGAAATTGTCGGCATTCGGCCCACCATCAAGCGGGTATGCACGGGCGTAGAAATGTTCAAAAAGATTCTGGATCGCGGAGAAGCTGGCGATAACGTGGGTCTTCTTCTTCGCGGTACTGACAAGAAAGACGTCATGCGGGGCCAGGTATGTGCCAAGATCGGCAGCATCACCCCCCACGTCAACTTCAAGGGTGAAATTTACGTACTGACCAAAGAAGAAGGTGGACGTCACAAACCGTTCTTTACGGGCTATCGGCCGCAGTTCTTCTTCCGTACGACCGACGTAACGGGAGACATCAAACTTCCGGACGGAGTGGAAATGGTCATGCCGGGTGACAACCTGACCATCGAAGTCAACCTCATCACCCCGATTGCCATGGAAAAGGGTCTTCGTTTCGCCATTCGCGAGGGTGGACGAACCGTTGGCGCCGGTAGCGTTACAG
>PFTO01000028.1:1205-11498 GCA_002789615.1 Acidobacteria bacterium CG_4_9_14_3_um_filter_49_7
GTTGGCGCCGGTAGCGTTACAGAGATAATTGAGTAAGAGGGGGAATATATGCGGGAAATAATCAGCCTTCAATGTACCGAGTGTAAGCGTAAAAACTACACCACGACCAAGAACAAGCGGACAATGACAGGAAAGCTGGAATTGAAGAAGTTCTGCAGTGCGTGTGGTAAACATACGCCGCACAAGGAAAGCAAGGTCTAATATTTTGAAATAGAGCTTGGTAGGCCAGTAGCTCTAATTGGTAGAGCGCCGGACTCCAAATCCGATGGTTGGGGGTTCGAGTCCCTCCTGGCCTGCCACTTTTTTTGGAGATGAAATGGGAAAGTTTACAACATTTGTTAAAGACTCCTGGGGAGAATTGAGACGAGTAACCTGGCCGACGAAGGACGATGTGATATCTACAACCATAGCTGTCCTCGTGCTAACGGTCATTTTTTCGTTCTTCATTTATCTTTCGGACAAAGTGCTCTCCGTCGCCGTCGAATGGGTGTATCGGATAGCAGGTAGTTAAAGCCAATGGCAGGAGTTATCTGATGGCATTGCGCTGGTACATTGTCCACACTTATTCTGGCTTTGAGAACAAGGTACAGGAGAGCCTGCTGAAGCGGGTGGAGACCTACGGGTACAGTGACCGGATCACCGATGTGATGATCCCTACCGAGCAGGTACTGGAAGTCAAAAACGGAAAACGGGTGGAAACGACAAAAAAGTTCTTTCCCGGTTATATTTTGGTTCAGATGGAGATGGATGACCATCTCTGGCATTTTGTCCGAAACACGCCCAAAGTAACAGGTTTTGTCGGCGGAAAGAACCCGACACCCCTGACCGACGAGGATGTGGATAATATTCTGAGCCAGGTAAAAACGGCAAAAGAGAAACCGAAGCCTGAGATTACCTTTGCCACTGACGACAAGGTGAAGATTATCGAAGGCCCCTTTAAGACCTTTATCGGGTCTGTTGAGGAAGTCAATGAAGATAAGGCCACTGTCCGGGTTATGGTGACGATCTTCGGACGTTCTACACCGGTGGAACTCGGTTTCCTGCAGGTTGAGAAAATTTAAAGAGGTGAGGTTTACCCTATGGCAAAGAAAGTTTTAGCATTGATTAAATTGCAGTTGGATGCCGGCAAGGCGACTCCGGCCCCCCCGGTGGGCCCGGCTCTTGGGCAGCATGGCGCCAACATCATGGAGTTCTGCAAGGCGTTCAACGCCAGGACTCAGAATCAGATGGGGATGGTGATTCCGGTTGTGATCACGGTTTATGGAGACCGTTCTTTTTCGTTCATTACCAAAACGCCGCCGGTAGCCAACCTGATCATGAAGGAAATCCGGATTACCAGTGGGTCTGCAGAACCCAATAAACAGAAAGTTGGCAAGTTGACAAAGGCACAGGTAAAGTCCATTGCCGAGACCAAGATGCCGGACCTGAATACCACAGATGTGGAAGCGGCGATGCGTATCGTTGAAGGAACGGCCCGCTCCATGGGTGTGACGGTCGAAAGAGTTTAGGATTTGATTTTGACCTGACCACGGGTCATTGAAAAGAATGTGGTAGAAGAAATTCGGGAGGTGCTATGGCTAAGCGTAGTAAAAAGTATCGCGCGGCGCTCGAAAAAGTCGTAGCCAACAAAGAATATCCTCTTGGCGAGGCCATCAAACTGGCGAAGGAAGTTTCCTATGCCGGATTTGATGAGACGTTTGAAATCGCCATGCGTCTTGGAGTTAATCCGAAGTACGCAGATCAGATGATCAGAGGAACCCTGGTATTGCCGCATGGAACCGGTAAGTCGGTCAAAGTGGCGGTCATTGCTTCCGGTGAAAAGCAGAAGGAAGCGGAAACTGCCGGCGCAGACGCGGTCGGTGGTGAAGAGATGATTGAAAAGATTCAGGGCGGTTGGCTGGACTTTGACGCGTTGATTTCGACGCCTGACATGATGCGTCATGTCGGGAAACTCGGACGTGTATTGGGCCCCCGTGGGTTGATGCCCAATCCCAAGACGGGTACCGTGACGTTTGATGTCGAAAACGCGGTAAAGGAAGTTAAAGCGGGTCGTATTGAGTACAAAGTGGATAAGACCGGTATCGTACACAATGCAGTGGGAAGGAAATCCTTTGATGAGAGTCAGCTTATGGCTAACGCGACAGCGTACATTCAGACGATTATCAAAGCGAAACCGTCCACAGCAAAGGGACGCTACATCAAATCGGTGTATATTTCCACTACCATGGGCCCGGGGATCAAAGTTGATCCCGGTTCAGTTGAGTAAGGGGTGGACGGATGCTGAAAAAAGATAAAATCACACTTGTAGATGGTCTGAGAGATGAGCTGAAGGACGTGAAGTGTTTCTATATGTTTCAGTTCAGCGGAATCTCGGTGGCCGAAGACAATGCGCTGCGAATGAAAATTCGCGAGACCGGCTCCACCTATCGTGTTGTGAAAAACCGCTTGTTGGCGAAAGCCACCGAGGGGACAGCATTGGAGGCACTTGTAAACGGTCTGAAGCACACCACAGTTGTGGCCTATTCCAACGAAGACCCTGTAGAGTTGGCGAAAGTGCTGGCGGATTTCGGGAAGGGCCGGGAGGCGTATTCTTTCAAAGGCGGTATCCTGGAAGACCAGGTTCTTACCGAAAATGAATTCAAGGAAGTGGCCACACTGCCCTCCAAGGAAGAACTCATCGCAAAAATGCTGTACCTGCTCCAGTACCCGATCCAGGGACTGGTCACCGCTTTGGAAGGGATTTACAGGCAACTGCCTGTTGTACTGAAACAAGTTGCTGATAAAGAAAACTAATTTTTCTATAATGGAGGATAAAGATGGCAAAATTGACAAATGAAGACATTATCACTCACATCAAGGAGATGACTGTCCTTGACCTGAATACCCTGGTTAAGGCACTTGAAGAAGAGTTCGGTGTCAGCGCAGCTGCCGCCGCAGTAGCTGCCCCCGTGGCAGGTGGTGCTGCAGTTGCTGAAGCAGAAGAGCAGACAGAATTCAGTGTCATTCTCAAGGCAATCGGTTCTAAGAAGATTGAAGTGATCAAGGCGGTTCGCAAGCTCACCAGCCTGGGTCTGAAAGAGGCCAAGGAACTGGTGGACGGTGCCCCGAACCCCGTGAAAGAAGCCGTTTCCAAGGACGAAGCTGCGGAAGCAAAGAAAGTTCTGGAAGAAGCCGGCGCAGAGGTCGAAGTTAAGTAATTGTGATTCCAATACAAATAAAGAGGGCCTTTGAGCCCTCTTCATTTTCTATTTGGTTCAGGGGGAATTGTGCATATTCCCCCTTACTGTGCTTTGCTGATTATCACAGTAAGGCTATCACAGTTAATGGGGCAATATCAAGTGTCAGGAGCAAAATATGGATGTGATGACTTCAAATATTTATCGTAAGCGGGTTGATTTTTCAAAAATCAAAACGTACCTTCCGATTCCGAATCTCATCGATATCCAGCGGAAGTCGTATGACGATTTTCTTCAAATGCGGGAACTCCCGAAGGACCGGAAAGACACCGGTCTCCAGGCGGCGTTCAAAAGCGTGTTTAATATTGAAGACTATCGCGGACTGGCCAAGCTGGAGTTTGTTGAGTATGCAGTAGGAGACTGGGAGTGTAAGTGTGGACACCTGAAAGGGATTGAACATAACAGGATTCAGTGTACACAGTGTGGCGCTTCCGTGTATGTTGAAGATACAACAGATTCTTATGCAACCTGCGGGAAGTGCGGATACCGGAACGAGAACACCGTGGACATCTGCTCCATCTGTGAGGCACCGGCGAGCCTTAAGGCTGCATATTCAATGGAAGAATGTGAAGAACGCGGAATGACATATGCTGTACCGATGAAGGTCAGATTCCGCCTGACCATATTTGAAGAACCTGACACTACCGGGAACCGGGCCATTCGAGATATCAAAGAGCAGGAACTCTATTTCGGGGATATCCCCGTCATGACGGAACGGGGTACTTTTATTTTCAATGGAACTGAACGGGTTGTTGTAAACCAGTTGAACCGTTCCCCAGGTGTTTTTTACAAGTACGACAGTGACAAGCGCATTTACTCGCTGCAACTGATTCCCTATCGGGGAGCCTGGGTGGAATTCGAGTATGATACCAAGAAGCGAATCCTGTACATACGGATTGACCGAAAACGGAAGTTCAATGCGGGTATTTTTCTAAAATGTTTTGGCTTTCTGGACGATAAATTTTCAGATGATGCTTCGTTTCTCCGTGAATACTACACTGTGCATGACACAACACTGGGAGACAACAACAGAATTTTCCTGTCTCCTTCTTCCTGTCTCATCGGTAAAAAGGTGGGAATGGACTTGGAGGATGCAAGCGGGAAACGCCTCTTGTCTGAGGGAAATAAATTCAAAAAATCCACGTTGAGACGAGTCGCTGAAATCAGTCAGGTGTGTTTTGAGGTGGAAGAATTTGACATGATCCGGAATCTGGAGTCTGTTTCAGATGAAAACGGTGAACTGTTGTTGGCAGCAAACCAGGACTTGACTCCTGAAATCATTGAACATCTCCGGGAATCTGGCATTACGACCCTTAAAACAATTCTCCCTGAGGATGACCAGATGGGTAGTATGCTCAGCAATTCGCTCCAGAAGGACGGTGTGGACAACCCGGAAGACGCACTGATTGAACTGTACCGGAAACTGCGTCCCGGTGACCCCCCCACACTGGAAAGTGCCCAGAAACTGTTTGTAAGCCTGTGTTTTGATGGGGATCGCTACGATTTTTCACGCGTGGGTCGCTTGAAGTTCAATACGAAGCTGGGGACAAAGACGGATCTGAACGAACGGACACTGTCGGTGAATGATTTCATCGTGGCAATTCGCTACTTTTTCAAATTGCAGGCAAATATCGGATCCACAGACGACATTGATCATCTCTCCAACCGACGTGTTCGCTCGGTAGGGGAATTACTGGAGAATCAGTTTCGTGTCGGTCTGGTGAGAATCCAGAAAGCGATTCGGGAAAAAATGTCGGTCTATGACAACATCGATCAGCTGATGCCGCAGGAGCTGATCAACGCGAAACCGGTGATGGCGATTATTCGGGAATTTTTTGGTTCCAGTCAGTTGTCCCAGTTCATGGATCAGACCAATATTCTTTCTGAGATCACTCATAAACGCCGGTTGTCCTCTCTGGGACCGGGCGGATTGAGCCGGGAAAGGGCGGGGTTTGAAGTCCGTGATGTTCACCCCTCCCATTACGGTCGAATCTGTCCCATTGAAACCCCGGAGGGACCCAATATCGGTCTCATCGCTTCGTTGTCGGTATATGCCAAGGTCAACGAATACGGATTTATGGAGACCCCATATAAGAAGGTGGAGAATGGCCGCATTCTGGATCATGTTAAGGTCGTGTATGCCGGTGATTCCAAGTCTCTTAAAGTGGGTGACATCAGCCTGAAGGATGAGTTCGAAGCAGAAAACAGGAAGCTGAAGAAAGCAAAAAAGAGCTTGATGGCAGGAGAAGCGTTTGCATTCTATCTGTCTGCGTGGGAAGAAGATAAATACACCATCGCTCAGGCCAATGCTTCCAGGGATGAGAATAATAATATCATCAGTGAACAGGTCAATGCCAGAATGTCCGGTGAATTCAAGCTGGTTCCAAGGAATGATGTAGAGTTTATCGACGTGTCGCCGAAGGAAATTGTTTCAGTGGCCGCGTCAATGATTCCTTTCCTGGAGCACGATGATGCCAACCGCGCATTGATGGGTTCCAACATGCAGCGCCAGGCTGTTCCGTTGATGCGGACAGATGCACCTGTTGTCGGTACCGGAATGGAGCATATTGTGGCGAAGGATTCGGGTCTGACCGTGGTCGCCAAGCGCTCCGGGTGGGTAGATGCAGTGGATGGAAGCCGCGTCGTAATTCGCGTGGACCGGGATCCGGGCCATGAAGATGAAATCGGCGTGGATATTTACCAGTTAACAAAGTTTAAGCGATCCAACCAGGATACCTGTTTCAATCAAAAGCCCCTGGTAAAGAAGGGCGATTACGTTCAGAAAGGTCAGATTATCGCCGATGGTCCTTCGACCGAAAAAGGTGAATTGGCACTTGGCCGAAACGTAATGGTGGCTTTCGTGCCCTGGCGGGGATATAACTATGAAGATGCAATCCTGATCAGCCAGAAGATCGTCAAGGAAGACACCTTTACCTCTATCCATATTGAAGAACTGAACGTTGAATCCCGGGACACCAAGCTTGGGCCGGAAGAAATTACCCGGGATATCCCCAATGTCAGTGATGAATTCCTGAGGGACCTGGACGATAGCGGTATTATTCGTATCGGCGCCACCGTGAAACCGGGAGACGTGCTTGTGGGTAAAGTTACCCCGAAGGGCGAAACTACCCTTACACCGGAAGAAAAGCTGCTGAAGGCAATCTTCGGGGCAAAAGCCGAAGAAGTGAAAGATGCGTCGCTGAGAACACCCCCGGGAATGGAAGGCACGGTTGTTGATGTCAAAATCTTCTCGAGAAAGGGAGTGGAAAAAGACTTCCGGTCCCGTGCAATTGAATTGGAGCATGTGGAAAAACTGGAAAAGAGTCTGATGGACGAAGAGCGGATTATCCGGATGCAGACCAAGGCCAAACTTCAAACCCTTCTGAAAGACCGGAAAGTCAAGGGTGACCTCGTAAATGAAAAAGGTGACGTGCTGGCCAAGTCCGGGTCGAAGATTAATCCGGCCTTGCTGGACAGACTGGGGATAAAGGATATCGCTTTAATGACCACAGGTGTTAAAAAAGTAGATGAAGAAATCCAGTCCATTGTGGAAAAAACCAGCCGGAAAATCGCCATTGCACGTCAGGCCTTCGATGAGCAGGTAGACAAGCTGAAAAAAGGAGATGAACTCCCTGCCGGCGTCATTAAAATGGTGAAAGTTTATATTGCTGTGAAGAGAAAGCTTTCAGAGGGAGATAAAATGGCAGGCCGTCACGGAAACAAGGGTGTTGTATCCCGGATTTTGCCGGAAGAAGATATGCCTTACCTGCCGGACGGAACGCCAGTAGATATCGTTTTAAACCCCCTGGGCGTACCTTCCAGAATGAACGTGGGTCAGATTCTTGAAACCCACCTGGGGTGGGCGGCCAAAGAATTGGGATTGCATTTTTCAACACCGGTATTTGACGGTGCGAATGCAGATGATATTAAATTCTATCTTCGAAAAGCCGGTTTACCGGAGTCAGGCCAGAGCTTCCTCTATGATGGAATGACAGGGGAACGTTTTGAGCAGCCGGTTACCGTCGGACAGATTTACATGTTGAAGCTGCATCATCTGGTGGATAATAAGATCCACGCACGCTCCATTGGTCCATACTCACTGATTACCCAGCAACCTCTGGGTGGAAAGGCGCAGTTTGGTGGCCAACGCTTCGGCGAAATGGAAGTGTGGGCGCTGGAAGCCTACGGTGCAGCTTATACGTTGCAGGAAATCCTGACATACAAATCGGATGATGTTCAGGGAAGAAACAAGATTTATGAGGCGATAGTGAAAGGCAAGGAGATTCCGGAACCGGGTCTCCCGGAATCGTTCAACGTTCTGATGAAAGAAATGATGAGTCTGGGCCTCGATATCGAGTTCAATGTGAACGAAAATGTGCAGGCCCCGGGAGAAGAGGATAAGCCGGATATCTTCTCCATGGCCGAAGAGCTCTCCAAATAAGGGCGGGAGGCAACAGTGGAAAAAGTTCAAAAGCCTGTAGATACAAGAAATTCGATCAATGAAGTGCGGAATATCCGCATCGGCATTGCTTCACCGGAAAAAATCCGGGAATGGTCTTACGGCGAAGTAACCAAGCCGGAGACCATCAATTACCGGACATTCAAACCGGAAAAGGACGGTCTGTTCTGTGCCCGGATTTTCGGTCCGATTAATGATTACGAATGCCTCTGCGGAAAGTACAAACGGCCTAAATATAAGGGCATTCGCTGTGACAAATGCGGGGTGGAAGTTACCCTGTCCAAGGTTCGCCGTGAACGGATGGCCAGTATTGAGCTGGCTGCACCGGTTTCCCATATCTGGTTTCTGAAAGCACTCCCTTCCCGGATTGCCAGCCTGCTGGATATGACGTTACGGTCTGTAGAAAAAGTGCTGTACTTTGAGCAGTATATTGTCACAAATCCAGGCGATACGATTCTGGAAGAACGACAACTCCTGACAGAGCCTGAGCTCCGCCAGGCGTATGAAGAATATGGACGGGGTGCTTTTGAGGCTGGAATGGGCGCAGAAGCCATTGCAGAACTTCTGAAGCAGATTGATGTTGAGGAATTGTCCGTTCAGCTTCGTTATGACATGAAGACAGTGACATCCAAACAGAAACGGGTGAAAACCGCCAAGCGGCTGAAAATTGCAGATGCTTTCCGAAAATCTGGTAACAAACCGGAACATATGGTACTGGAAGTGCTGCCGGTTATTCCCCCGGAATATCGGCCGCTGGTTCCGCTGGATGGTGGCAGATTCGCAACTTCTGACTTGAATGACCTGTATCGGCGGGTCATCAATAGAAACCTGAGATTGAAGAAGCTTCAGGAGCTTCGGGCCCCTGAAGTTATCATGCGCAACGAGAAGCGAATGCTGCAGGAAGCAGTGGATGCGTTGTTTGACAATGGCCGCCGGGGAAAGGTGGTCAAGGGAACCAATGACCGGCCGCTGAAATCACTGGCCGATACACTCAAAGGGAAGAAGGGGCGCTTTCGCCAGAACCTGCTTGGGAAGCGAGTGGATTATTCCGGCCGTACCGTTATTGTGGTAGGTCCGGATTTGAAATTGAATCAGTGTGGCCTCCCGAAAAAGATGGCCCTCGAATTGTTCAAACCATTTATTTTCCACGAACTGGAAAAGCGCGGATTTGCCAGCTCAATAAAGGTCGCAAAAGAAATGGTCGAGCTGGAATGCCCTGAAGTCTGGGATGTTCTGGAGGATGTGATCACGGGTCACCCTGTGATGCTGAACCGGGCTCCTACTCTGCACAGACTGGGTATTCAGGCCTTTTATCCCATTCTAATTGAGGGTAAGGCCATCAAGTTGCATCCGCTGGTATGCTCCGCTTTCAATGCGGACTTTGATGGTGACCAGATGGCGGTTCACGTTCCTCTGGCCCCCACGGCCCAGCTGGAAGCGATCGTACTGATGCTTTCAACCAACAACCTGCTGAGTCCCGCTTCCGGGAAGCCGGTGGCAGTCCCGTCTCAGGATATGGTTCTGGGATGCTACTATCTGACGAAACTACGGCCGGGAAGGAAGGGAGAAGGTAAGATTTTTGCTGATTTCGAAGAAGTAATGGCAGCCTATGAGGCCGGCTATGTGGATATACATGCGCCAATTAAGGTGCGTTACAGTGGCGCCTTGATGAATCTTGACAACACAAAAGACCCTCAGAATCTGGAAGCCGCTGAAGTAGCTGAAGTAAAGAATTGTCGTTTGGAAACCACGGCCGGAAGGATTATTTTCAACTCAGTTCTCAAGGGAGAACTTCCTTTTGTCAATGGTTTGTTCAAGAAAAAGGGCCTTGCCAACCTTGTTTATTATGCTTACAAGAATGTGGGCAAGGAGCAGACCATTACATTGCTGGACGGAATCAAAAAAATGGGTTTCCTTTATGCAACCAAAGGCGGGATTTCATTCGGTATGGATGACATTATTGTGCCGGAAGCCAAACAGGCGATTCTGGAGCAGGCACCGAAAGATGTTATGGACGTGGAGCGCCAGTATCAGGCGGGTGAAATCGAGGCTTCCGAACGCTACAACAAAGTGGTTGCCATCTGGTCAGATGTGACCGAAGAGGTTGCATCTGTAATGCTGGACGAACTGGAAGACGCCAATGAAAAGGGTGAATTCATGAATCCGATTTATATCATGGCTGACTCCGGTGCCCGTGGCAGCCATGCACAGATCCGGCAGCTGGCCGGTATGCGCGGGTTGATGGCCAAACCCTCCGGTGAGATTATTGAAACCCCTATCACAGCAAACTTCAAAGAAGGTCTTTCGGTGTTGCAGTACTTTGTGTCAACCCACGGTGCCCGAAAGGGTCTGGCGGATACCGCATTGAAAACTGCCGACTCCGGTTATCTTACCCGCCGCCTGGTGGATGTGTCTCAGGATGTAATTGTACGGGAAGAGGATTGTCACACGCTGGACGGCATCTGGATCGCGGCACTGGAAGAGCAGGGTGAGGTGATTGAATCTCTGGGAGATCGTATAACAGGTCGTGTGGCGCTGGATGACATCACAGATCCCTACAATGGCGAATTAATTGTTTCCGCCGGTGAGCTGATGGGA
>PFTO01000028.1:11504-16252 GCA_002789615.1 Acidobacteria bacterium CG_4_9_14_3_um_filter_49_7
CTTGCCCAAAAGGTTGAAGATTCCGGAATTGAGAAAGTGAAAATACGCTCAGTTTTGACATGTGAGTCTCAGGAAGGCGTTTGTCAGAAGTGTTACGGGCGAAACCTGTCCACCGGAAAACTCGTGGAAATGGGAGAGGCCGTGGGTATTGTGGCAGCCCAGTCCATTGGAGAACCGGGAACGCAGCTGACCATGCGGACCTTCCACGTGGGAGGAACGGCAAGCAAGGTGTCGGAGCAGTCAACCCATGAGGTCAGCCGGGATGGGAAAATAAAATTTACGAACATGTCTTATGTGGAATCTCAGGATGGGACCCTGGTTGTCATTTCCCGTCGAGGTTACATCGCCTTGCTGGACGACGCCGGGATGGAGCGGGATAAATTTAAGGTAGTTACCGGAACCCGACTCTTTGTTCGGGACGGATCAAAGGTGAAAAAATTCGACAAGATTGCTGAATGGGACCCATACAGCTTTGTAATTGTAGCAGACAAGGGCGGTTCAGTTGAATTCAAGGACGTGGTTGAAGGATTGACCATGACCGAGGAAGTGGACGAGGCAACCAGTTTTTCCCGGATGAAAATTGTTGAATGCGCGGACGAAAAGCGTCAGCCGATGATTATCCTTCGTAACAATGCCCGCGAAATAATGGGGAAATATCCTTTGCCTACCGACTCCATCATTACGGTGGAAGAAGGCGAAGATATCCATGCTGGGCGAACCTTAGCCAAAATCCCGAGAGACACTACGAAAACCATGGACATTACCGGTGGTTTGCCCCGTGTAGTTGACCTGTTTGAAGGGCGCAAGCCGAAAGAACATTCTGTCATATCTGAAATTGACGGTATCGTCAGCTACGGGAAAATTGTCCGGGGTAACCGGAAGATTTACGTAACCAGTGATACTGGTGATGTGAAAGAATACAGTATCCCGAAAGGAAAATACATTCACTTCAACAAGGGGGATGAAATCCGCTCCGGTGAGCCGTTGATTGATGGACCGGTCAATCCCCACGATATTCTGGATGTGCTGGGTGCAAAGGAACTGCAGAAATTTCTTATCAATGAAGTGCAGGAAGTTTACAAAATGCAGGGTGTCAGTATCAATGACAAGCATATCGAAATAATTATTCGTCAGATGATGCGTTGGATTGAGGTTGAAAGCGCCGGAGATTCTGAATACGTGATCGGAGACAAGGTGGATAAATTTGAATTCATGCGGGTGAATGACAGATTACTGAATCAGGGCCTGGAACCGGCAAGAGGGAAGCAATTGCTACTTGGCATAACCAAGGCGGCCTTGAATACCCGAAGCTTCATTTCTGCCGCGTCATTTCAGGAGACGACCCGGGTACTGACAGAAGCTGCGGTGGAAGGAAAAGTGGATTATCTCCACGGCTTGAAGGAAAACGTAATTCTGGGTAAGTTAATCCCAACCGGAACCGGTTTCCCGGACTACCATGACTTCAAGTTGGAGAAGGATTCAACGATCCCCCATGAGGATACCGCGCGCTTTGAAATTGAGCGGGCAAGTCGCAGTTTGGGGATTGAGGAAAAAAAGCCGGTTGACAAAGAATAACGCAATTTGCTAAACTCGGCAGGCTTTGTACTGGAATTGTGCATAATAACATAGAAGGAGTGGAACATTGCCGACAATTAACCAATTGATCAAGGGGGGACGCAAGCAGATGAAGGCGAAAACCAAGTCTCCCGCTTTGACAAGATGCCCGCAGCGTCGTGGGGTTTGCACCAGGGTGTACACCACGACCCCGAAAAAGCCAAACTCGGCGTTGCGGAAAGTGGCTCGTGTGAGGTTAACGAACGGGTTTGAAGTCACTTCCTATATTCCGGGCATCGGTCATACGCTTCAGGAACACTCAGTTGTACTGATTCGAGGTGGCCGTGTGAAGGATCTCCCGGGTGTCCGTTACCACGTAATCCGAGGTACACTGGACTCCGTAGGAGTGGAAGGAAGAACAAACTCCCGTTCCAAATATGGCGTCAAGAGACCGAAAGCTGCGAAGTGAGGAGTTAGCGTATGCCGAGGAAAAAAAGAGGAGTAATGGAGCGGGCGGTTCTTCCGGATCCGGTCTATAACAGTGTGCTGGTGACCCGGTTTATCAACAAGGTCATGCAGGACGGCAAGAAAAGTACTTCTGCCAAAATCTTTTATGGTGCACTGAATCGGATCGGAGAGAAAACCGGAGATGACCCCCTGAAACTGTTCAAACAGGCTGTGGACAATGTTAAACCACAGGTTGAAACCAAATCCAGAAGAGTAGGAGGGGCAACCTACCAGGTACCCATTGAGGTAAACCCCAAAAGGCAGCTCACCTTGAGTCTGCGTTGGATTGTAACTGCCGCACGTGTAAGAGGCGAACGGACAATGATTGAGCGTCTCGCGGCAGAATTGATGGATGCAGCTGGCAACACCGGCACCTCTGTCAAGAAAAAAGAAGATGTCCACAGAATGGCAGAAGCGAACCGTGCTTTTGCACATTATCGGTGGTAATCTGTAGCTTTTTAGTTTTTTTACAACTTAAGTATTAAGCGACAGTTAGCGTTTAGGAGATTGTTGTGGCGAGAGTCGTGCCTCTTGAGAAAATCAGAAATATAGGTATCATGGCGCATATTGATGCCGGGAAAACAACCACCACGGAGAGGATACTGTACTACACCGGAGTCAGTCACAAAATCGGAGAGGTGCATGATGGTACCGCTCAGATGGACTGGATGGTGCAGGAGCAGGAGCGGGGGATAACGATTACGTCTGCCGCGACAACCTGTTTCTGGAACAAGTATCGGATCAATATTATTGATACTCCGGGACATGTGGACTTTACGGCGGAAGTTGAGCGCTCCCTGAGGGTGCTCGACGGAGCTGTGGCTGTTTTCTGTGCCGTTGGCGGCGTACAGCCGCAATCGGAGACGGTCTGGCGCCAGGCGGACAAATACAAGGTTCCCAGAATTGCCTTCATCAACAAGATGGATCGGCAGGGTGCTGACTTCTTTGGTGATGTAGCTCAGATGGGTGAGAAACTGAACGCAAGAGCGGTACCGGTTCAAATCCCTTGGGGAAAAGAGGATAATTTCATCGGCATCATTGATTTGGTGGACATGAAAGCCTTTCGCTACATGGATGAGACCCTGGGAGCAGAACACGAGGTGTGTGAGATTCCGGATGAATACCGGGAACTGGCAGAACAATGGCGGGATAAGATGGTGGAAGCCGCGGCGGAAACCAGGGATGATCTGATGGAGAAGTATCTCAACGGCGATGCGCTGACACCGGACGAAATCCGCATGGGAATCCGGGAAGGGACATTGAATCTCTTCTTTACACCGGTACTCTGTGGTACCGCTTTCAAGAACAAGGGTGTGCAGCCTCTGCTGAATGCGATCATTGACTATCTTCCCAGTCCACTGGAAGTACCTCCCATTGTCGGGGTGGATTCCCATGGAAAGGATGTAACCAGGAAGACCGATGACGCTGAAACATTCTGTGCGCTGGCATTTAAAATCATGACCGACCCCTTTGTGGGTCAGCTTGCTTTTGTTCGGGTCTATTCCGGCCATCTCGAAAGCGGTTCATACATTTATAATGCCAACAACGGAAAGAAAGAAAGGGTCGGCCGTCTTTTGAAGATGCACGCCAACAAAAGGGAAGACATCAAAGAAGTATGGGCCGGCGACATTGCTGCAGTTGTCGGACTGAAGGGTGTGACAACCGGGGATACAATTTGTGAGCAGAAAAATCCGGTTATTCTTGAAGCGATGGATTTCCCGGAACCGGTTATTTCCGTCGCGATTGAGCCCAAAACCAAGGCAGACCAGGAAAAACTGGGTGCTGCTCTGGCAAAGCTGGCCACGGAGGACCCTACTTTTAAAGTACATGTGGACAAGGAAACCGGTCAGACCATCATTTCCGGCATGGGTGAGCTTCACCTGGAGATTATCGTGGATCGGCTGACACGTGAATTCAATGTGGAAGCAAGAGTTGGACAGCCCCAGGTAGCCTATCGTGAATCCATCCGTAAAACAGTTGATCATGACGAGCGGTATGTCAAACAGACTGGTGGTAAAGGTCAGTACGCCCACATGAAGATTACCGTGGAACCGTGCAAAGATGAGCCATTTAAATTTGTGGACAAAATAACCGGCGGGGTTATTCCCAAAGAGTATATTCGACCGATAGAGCGGGGAATCAAGGGTGCTATGGAAGGTGGCGTTCTGGCGGGATATGAAATGACCAACATTCAGGTAACCCTGTACGATGGATCCTACCATGAAGTGGATTCTTCTGAAATGGCATTTAAAATCTGTGCGTCAATGGCGTTCAAGAGCGCCTGCCGAAAGGCTTCTCCCTATCTCCTTGAACCAATCATGGAGGTCGAGGCTGTGACGCCGGACGATTATCTTGGTGATGTAATGGGCGATTTGAACGCCCGTAGAGGAAAGGTTTCAAATTTGGAGACCAAAGGTGGACTCCAGGTTATTAAAGCGAATGTTCCGCTGGCTGAGATGTTTGGTTACGCGACAGCGTTGCGTTCACTCAGTCAGGGACGTGCTTCATACGTTATGCAGTTTGCCCGGTATGAAGAAGTCCCGAAAAACATTTCCGAAAAAATTGTGGAAAACATTTAAGGAATTAAGGAGGAACCAATGGCGAAGGCAAAATTCGAAAGAACAAAACCGCATGTTAATATTGGCACCATCGGTCACGTAGACCATGGCAAGACCACACTGACAGCG
>PFTO01000046.1:0-177 GCA_002789615.1 Acidobacteria bacterium CG_4_9_14_3_um_filter_49_7
TCTGTGTTCTGAAAGAAGGGAAAAGAATTAATACTAACTGCCAAGTTTTCGTGCCGATTCTTTTTCCCTTTTTTCTCAGTATCCAAATAGAACGGGGACTGGCACCGGAGCGTTGCCAGTCCCCGTTCTACTCGCACTTGTTTTCCCAAAGGGTTCAGCCGGGAAAAACAAAAGGCT
>PFTO01000046.1:340-1744 GCA_002789615.1 Acidobacteria bacterium CG_4_9_14_3_um_filter_49_7
CAGTTGGGAGCGAAACTGGTGGAAATAAAATTTTTCTGAGCTGTAACCGCACTTCCTGCCATCGGTCAGAGGTGAACCCCTCTGAGCACAATTTTCAAATTCCGGGAATACACCCAGCAGTTTCAGGCTCCAGAACATGAAATAAACAGTAGCTGTCTGCAGATCATCATTAGTGTTCAGAAAATCAAAAGTATGGGTCAGCAGACGATAGAATTTCGGGCTCCCTTCCTCCCCGTGAACCAGTAAATCCACCAGCTCTGAGTAGAATGAAAACGCCATAAAACGGGCCATGTCACCGGATATCCGCTTGAAGTAGCTTTTCGTGACTGTGACATTGTTCAGGGGATGGAGATTCTGTCCCTCTTTTTCAAACCATTCCGCTTCCACAAAGTTGAATGGCTCCAGTTTGCCCGCTGCGGCAGATTTCAGTCTTGCCCCGTTTTTCGCAATAAGGGACTTCTTCAGGCCGGATTCGGTCAGCACCACCGCCACTTTGTCAGCATCGTTGATGATGAAGGTCTTAATCACATAACATATTGATTTTATAACGGCCAAGATGCCCTCACTACTCAATACCTGAAAACTTTTTCTTTAGGTAGGGAATTAAACCGCCCCCATCTATGATGTAGCGAACCGCTTCCGGAATCGGAGGAAAGTCAATCCAATTTCCATCTACCTGTATCCGGTTGTTTTCCCGATCGATGTGCACATTGCTATTTTCGGTAATTTTGTCCACGGCCTCCCCGCATTCAACTGCCAGAAGACCTGAATTTATGCAGTTTCGAAAGAAAATCCGGGAAAAACTCCTCGCAATCACAGCGGCTACACCGGAGAACTTGATGCAGGTTGCTGCCTGCTCCCGGGATGAGCCGCAGCCAAAGTTTTTCCCCGCAACAATGATGTCGCCTTGCTGCACTGTTTTAACAAAGTCCGGATCCAGGTCCTCCATGGCGTGTTCGGCCATTTCTTTCGGGTCGGAGATCGTGTACGTATATTTCCCCGGGAAAATTACATCGGTATTCACATCGTCGCCATATTTGAAGATTTTCATTTTACCGCCTCCGCAGCGCATATTTCGCCCGAAAGGGCGGACGCGGCCACAGTTTCCGGACTGGCAAGATAGACGTCTGCTGTTTTGCACCCCATCCGTCCCTTGAAGTTGCGGTTTGCCGTCGATATGCAGATTTCACCGGGGGCCAATATTCCCTCGTGGGCACCGAGGCAAGGGCCACAGCCGGGGTTCATAACTACCGCGCCGGACTCAATCATGGTTTCAAACAGCCCTTCTTTCATAGCCTGCATGTAAATTTCCATGGAGGCGGGAAATACCAGAAGCCGGACGTCTTTTGCCACTTTTCTCCCTTTCAGCACTGCCGCAGCGGCCCGGAGGTCTTCAATTCTTCC
>PFTO01000046.1:1766-5082 GCA_002789615.1 Acidobacteria bacterium CG_4_9_14_3_um_filter_49_7
GCAGCGGCCCGGAGGTCTTCAATTCTTCCGTTGGTGCAGGTGCCAATGAGGGCCTGGTCTATTTTTGTGCCCGCCACACTTGCAACCGTCGCCACGTTGTCCACGGTATGGGGCTTTGCAACCTGGGGGTCAATAGTAGACACATCAATATTGAGTACTGTTTCGTACTCGGCATCGCTGTCCGGGAGGATCACTTCGTAGCCACTTTCATCAATATCTCTGGCCTTCAGATAGTCAAAAGTGGTCTTATCCGGAGCAAAATAACCATTCTTGCCACCCATTTCCACCGTCATATTGGCAAACACAATCCGGTCTGCCACTGTCATCCGGGAAACGGCTTCCCCGGCAAATTCCACTGCCTTGTACAATGCTCCGTCGGCGCCGATTTTTCCAATGAGATAGAGCATGATGTCCTTTGCCGTGACACCTGTTTTCGGCTCACCATTGAACACGACCTTTAGAGTAACCGGTACCTTCAACCATATTTCACCGGTGGCCCAGATTGCCGCAGCCTCGCTCCGCCCGATTCCGGCGGAAAAAGCCCCCACTGCACCGTAGGAAACAGTATGGGAGTCACTACCCACAATCAACCGCCCGGGCCTCGCAAATCCCTTTTCAATGACGACCTGGTGACAGACACCGGTATTGATGTCAAAGAAATTCGGTATGTTGTATTGATTCACGAATTCCCGGATTTCCTGGTGATTGCGAGCGTACTTTTCGCTGGCAGCGGGAACGCAATGATCCAGAATGATCAGAACCTGCTCCGGGTCAAAAACGCTGTCGGCACCGATCTGCCTGAATTTCCCGTAAATAGCCGCCGAATTATCATGACTCATGACATAATCCGGTTTTACCACCACAATTTCACCTGGAACTACCGAGTTCTTTCCCGCTCTTTTGGCCAGTATCTTTTCCACAAAGGTTTTGCCCATTGTGCCTCCGTCAGTAAACTGATATTATCCCCGGTTCAACGGGGAATCTGCCCCATCATACACCATCCCGCTCGCAAAAAGTGTAAGTGAATGTGCGTGTGCGTGAAAGAAAGATCACAGAAATGGTACTGGCAGCTTTCCCGGCTCACACTTTCACTTTCACTCTCACTTTCACTGCGCCACAGGCGCGGACTAAAATGTTCGACCAATCGAAAACAATAGTTTCCAACGGGACGGGAACGTGTCCCGATCCAGATTCCACGCCAGTTCAACCCGCACAGGGCCCAGAGGTGTTTTGAAGTGGACTCCCAATCCTGCGTCCTTGATGGCACTCTGCCAGCTTGCATCTGAGGCCTCCCCCCATACATTGCCGACATCGGTGAACAGAACACCGTTCAGACCGGCGCCCAGGGGAAAAGTGTATTCCGCATTGAAAAGTGCAAGGAAGCGTCCACCCATGGGCTTACCAGTGGAAAAAAGTGGGCCGGCCTGTTCAAAGGAACTGATGCGAAGCGAATTGACTCCCCCCGAAAAAAAGCGCTCCGGTAAGGGAACAGAATAATTTTCTGGGGAAGGCGCCGATATTTGTCCAATGGTCTGTGATAAGGAGAACCTCCCGGCAAAAAACGCGGTTTTTTCCAGTATTTTCAGAAAGAACTGGGATTCTGACAGGTCCATTGCCGGTTCCACTTTCAAAGAGATATAGTACCCCTTCGTGGGGTAAAGCAGGTTGTCCCTGCGGTCGTAAAGCAATTGGGAATTCAATGAGAGCGTGTAGTTGGCCTGAAGTTCTTTTTCAATTTCTTCGTATGGAACAGAAACGTTGGTGAGATGGTTCCGCCTGGCTTCCAGTGAAAAAATGGTGTTGGTGAACTTACCAAGAGTTGTATTGTAACTGATACTGGCACCCCAGCGGGAAAAGCTATAATCGCTCTTGTCTTCACGAGTAGCAAAAACGGAAGACATGAAGTGGTTTTGACCTGAAATATTAAAGTATGCCTGCTGGCGGACTGGAGAAATCCGGAACAGAAGCGTACCGGTCAGTTGCCTGTGAAGAAAATAGTTCCATATCAATGTAGTGGAAAAGCGAAGTCCTTCATCGGAGTTGACGCCCACTCCATAGCGGACTGTTTTCAATGGCTGCTCCTTGACCCGGACGAATAGTGCCAGCTTGTCATCCCCGATTTCAAAGGGCACGACTTCCACTTTTGAGAAAAAACCGGACGATTCCAGTCGATTCATGATGGCTCTGATTTCATCAGCATTGATAAAGTTTCCCACCTGTACTTCTATCAATTTCATGAGCATTGAATTCCTGATTTTGTGGTTTCCGTGAACGTAAATAGCTGAAATTCTGCGTTTTCCACCGGTCTCGACAGTAAATTCGACCGCCACTCGTTCTTTGCTCATTTTCCCCCGCCGGATCGAGACAACCGGACGATAAAAACCGGCCGCTCCGAGGACGCCTTCCATCTCCCTGACGGCTGACTGCAGCTTCGCATCAGAAAATGGCTCGCCTTCCACAATCCCCGGAACCGAGCTGAATACCCCGTCCCCGCCATGCAGTGTAACTCTGTCAAAGAAGAACTGCTTTCCCTCCTTCACCGACACCTGGAATACCTTCTGTTTTTCTTCATAGTTGAAACTGAAACGGGGATGGAGAAAACCCTTCTTTTTCAGGGATTCGCTCAGTTCTGTTTCAACCCGACTCAATTCGATTCGGTTATAAAATTGCGGCTTGGAAATCTTCATTGGTTGAGTCGAGTCAATCTCAATCTTTGACACCGGAAGCCGAACGGCACTTTCCACATGAAAAATAATCCGATAGCCATCTTTACGAAACTTAATCTCAGGATGGCAATAGCCCATTTCGAGTAACTTGAAATAGAGGCCATTTTCCGTAACGTGGAGAGCCGCGTTACTCAATCCGTTCTCAAGAATGTACTGGAACACTTCCTGATACTCCTCCGGGTCCAGTTTCACACCTTCCACCACAAATTCATAAGCCGTTCCCCCGATGACACTTACCGAAAGATCCACGCCCGAGGCTGTTTCCTTTGCATCTGTTGTAACGGTGGCATCGTAAAGGCGCTGCTTTTTCAAAACGACTTTTAACCTGCCAATGTCATGTTGCAATTGATCAACATTGTAGCGATCTCCCGCATCCATGTGAATCACCCTTCTGTACCGCTTTTCCCCACTGAAATCAAAGTGCCGGACAATCAGTGGCGGGCCAGGAATTATCGTTACCGTTGGAAATGCCAGTTCTCCGTCTATGGAAAACTGAATATCGCCACTCAGAGAAACCTTCGGAAACCCCACCCTCCTGTAAAATTCCCGCATATCCGATAAAAAATGCTGGAACCGCTCCTCTGTGAAAG
>PFTO01000077.1 GCA_002789615.1 Acidobacteria bacterium CG_4_9_14_3_um_filter_49_7
AAGAGGGCGTCCGGCTATTGGATGATTCCAGCTATGGCCTTCAGGCTGGGATATTTACCGACAACGTGGACCGTGCACTGGATGCGGTGCGCCAGATCAACGTCGGCGGCGTTATCGTGAACGATATTCCCGCCTTTCGGGTGGACCATATGCCCTATGGCGGAAACAAGGGCAGTGGACTGGGTCGGGAAGGGGCAAGGTTTGCAATTGAAGACATGACCACAATGAGAATGGTAGTTTTTAACCGTAATCGAGACTGAGAAAATATATGGAGGATTTATGTCTGAACGAATGATCAAACAGTTTATGGAAATGGTGCAGATCGACAGTGAATCCGGAAATGAGGCCACTTTCATCCAATATTTGAAAGGGGAATTCGAAAAACTGGACGGTATTGCCACCATTGACAGCTATGGCAACCTTGTGGCAAAGTTCCCAGCCAAAAACAGCGCCAGAACCGAGCCAATCCTACTTTCCTGCCATGCGGATACGGTGAAACCCGGTGCAGGTATTGAACCCGTACTGGAAGACGGTGTTATCCGATCCAGAGGGGAAACGATCCTCGGTGCCGACGACAAAGCCGGTATCGCTGAGATGCTGGAAGCGCTGAGAACCGCAAATGTCCGGCCACCGGTAGAAGTGGCAATCAGCCGCCAGGAGGAAGTGGGACTGTTTGGCGTCAAGAACCTGGATTATTCACTCTTAAGTGCAAAGAAGGGTTTTCTGCTGGATAATGACACCCTGGACACCATCGTCATTGGTGGCCCCAGCTATTTTGCCATTGACGTTACCGTCACCGGAAAAGCTGCCCACGCAGGGATGGAACCGGAGAACGGGATCAACGCGATCCATGCCGCCTCCAAAGCCATTTCCTCCCTTAAGCTGGGCCGCCTGGATCACGAAACCACCGCAAATGTCGGCGTCATCAATGGCGGGATGATTCGAAACGGTGTCCCGGACAACTGCACGTTTCTTGCCGAATGCCGGTCACTGAACCATGGAAAAGCGCAGGAACTGGCAGACAATATGGTCGCCGCAATCCGAAAACACGTCGTTGAATTCGGTGCCACTGTGGATATCAAAGTGGACAACCTGTGCAAAGCGGTAGATATTCCTGAAGATTCTGAAACAGTCGAAGTTGCCAAAAGGGCGTTGAAAAAAGCCGGTGTAAATGCCACCACAACCTTTATTACGGGCTTCACAGACGCATCCATTTACAACAACCACGGCATCGAAATGGCAGTTGTCGGCATCGGCGCACGGGAAGAACACGCCACATCCGAGCACATCCATGTGGCTGATATGGAAAAAGCCCTCATCATGATTATCGAAACCCTGCGCATCATGGGAGAATAGGAAACGGGAGTAAAAGGCAAGTTTGAGTCTAAGTCTGAGTTCAAGTAAAATCAGGGAACCAGAAAAGAATAAGACGGAGCAGATAAGTTTGAGGTTGAGTAGAAGGCAAGCTTGAGTCCGGACAAGATTCAGAAAAGACATAGAGCAAATCACCGGCAGGTTTGTTGAAACAAGGAAGAGGGTTAATTCGAATAACAACCATAAGGAAATTTCGTTTCCCGGAGGTTATTTTGAAGGAGCCCATCATTTCTTCGGATGTTGCCAGTCAAGACTGCCTGTTGAAACCCACTTCTCCCGCCGAACGGATTCAGGTAATTGACAGCCTGCGTGGTTTCGCCATTCTCGGTATCCTCATGGTAAACACCCTCTATTTCAGTATGCCCATTTTTTCGATGATGACTGAAGGAGAGCACTTTCCCGGAACGGGAAATGCCATTGCAACGTGGGCTATCCGTTTCTTTTCGGAATCCAAGTTCTATTCCCTGTTTTCTCTTCTATTCGGTCTGGGGGCCGGTATTCTATATTCACGTGCCCTGGCAAAGGAGCGGAAATTCGCACCATTTTTCGGTCGGCGTCTTCTTGTACTGCTGTTTATTGGCCTCTTTCATGCCATTCTCCTCTGGTCAGGCGATATTCTGGTGGTTTATGCCGTACTGGGCTTCTTGTTGCTTCTCTTTGAAAAGGCGAAACCACGTACCATGCTGATCTGGTTCTTTATTTTCGCTGCCATTCCCTTACTTATCAATGCCCTCTCCACTGACGCGATTGTTCTCTGGAAAATATCCCCCGGAGGAGCAGCGGCCGCAGCACAGACATTTGGCAAACAAACTGAAGCATTCAAGAAACTGGTTGATGCGGCCATTGCGGCATACAGCGGGACAGACTGGTTTACAATGATAAAAATGCGATTGAATGAACTGGCCTTTATGTACCGCGCAATTCTCTTCTATGGTTGGAGTGTCCTGTCAATGTTCGTTCTGGGTCTCTGGTTTTGGCGCACTGAGCGATTTCAAAAACTGGAAATGAATTACAAGTTTTTTCGCAATCTCATGTGGGTGGGATTGATTCTGGGTCTCGCCGGAAACCTGGTCTATGCGGGATTACGTGGAGAAATAAATCCCGCTGTGCCATCTCCAAAAGGATTGGTGGCCGCAGTGGGAATCACGATTGGTGCCCCGGCCTTATGCCTGTTTTATCTCTCACTGATTACAAGACTCAGTACCGAAAAATGGGGCTGGAAACTGATAAAGCCATTGTCCGCAGTGGGACGCACAGCCTTGTCTAATTACCTGCTTTAGACCCTCGTATTTACAACTGTTTTTAATGGATACGGATTCGGTCTGTACGGGAAAGTCGGACCGGCTGTATGCCTGGGAATGACTTTTGTCATGTACGTAATTCAGGTTTTCATCAGCAACTGGTGGGTTCGTCATTACCGTTTCGGCCCAGCCGAGTGGCTCTGGCGTTCCCTTACCTACAGGAAAAGGCAACCGATGAAGCTTCCAGAATTCACTACTGGTTCAACGTCTCGTTGATCATGCCGACAATTTTCTTGTAGGCCGATTTCCCCTCTTTCAGGACTTTGCCCTCTCCATCCACAAGGATGAAATGGGGAATGGATCGAAGGTTGAATTGTTTTGCAATCGGTGACCCCCAATCAATGCCACGGTGCCCCTTCCGGTTAATGTCGATACGGATCACATGAATATCCGGCCGCGCCTTTGCCAGTTTTTCCAGGTAGGGAGCAATGGCGCGACACGGTGGACAGAACTCACTGTACATGTCCACAATATTAAGTTTGTCCGATACAACCATAGAAGTGAGATTGATGGGCCCGTCCGGAAAGTCCGTTACGTATGCGTGGGGAGAATTGTTACGGAAGAGAAAGAAAAGGAGCACACCGACAAGCGTAACTGTACCAATTATCAGGATATTCCGTCCAGTCAGGAGACCGGAATCGCCCCCCGAACTGACTCTCTGAGGCTGATAAGAAA
>PFTO01000010.1 GCA_002789615.1 Acidobacteria bacterium CG_4_9_14_3_um_filter_49_7
GGGCGTGTTCCACCCGGAACCGGGGATCCTGAGACGGATGGGCCTTCAGGGCCTTTTCGTGGCATCCAGGATGAGGCGATTTCCCCGGTCGCCGATGGCATGGGTGCTCACCTGAAACCCTGCTTTCAGTGCGGCTTCACACAGCTTCTCCACTCTTTCGGGTGCTGTGACCAGCAGTCCCCGGTTGCCGGGATCGTCACTGTAGTCTGCCAGCAGCGCGGCTCCCCGGGAACCCAGTGCGCCATCCATATAAAGCTTGAGGCCCCGTAGCGTGAACATCCCGTCTTTATATCCATCCACCCGGTGTTTCCGGAGATAGCCGACGGCGTTTTCAATGGATTCAGGCGGACTGATCATGGCATAAACCCGAAGCCCCAGACGGTCCATATCTGCCAGTGCCTTATAGTCCGCAATCTGTTCCGGCGGAATCCCCATATCATGGACACCGGTCAATCCCACCTTCAGGCAGGCCTCGGCGGCTGTTTCCAGCAATTTTCGACGCTGATCCGATGTAAGCGCTGGAACGACCCGGGAGATCAGCTCTTCTCCGTTGTCCACGAACACGCCGGTGGGAAAACCTTTGTCGTCCCGGACGATGCGGCCCCCTTTCGGGTCTTTTGTTTTACTGGTAATGCCGGCCTGTTCCATTGCCATGCCATTGGCCAGGCCAGCGTGACCGTCAATCCGGGTCAACCAGACCGGGTGGTTCGGTACGGCAGCGCTTAGGGCTTTGTGATCCGGGAAATGCTTGTTCTGCCAGTCATTCTGATCCCAGCCCCGCCCCAGAATCCACTGGCCCTTTGGCGTTTTTGCCGCCCGGGCCTTTACCCGCTCAATCACTTCGGCATATGATGTGGTCCCAACCAGATTCACATTGGCAAGAGCCATCCCAAGACCCAGCAGGTGGCAATGTGCATCCACCAGACCGGGAAGAATGGTAGCGCCTTTCAGATCGACAACTTTGGTTTTCGGTCCGACAAACTCCCTGGCTTCACTGTCTGTCAACAGTGCGAGAATCCGGCCATTTTGGATCACGACGGCTGAAAACTGGCCTTTCTGCTGAGTCAATGTGATGATGCTTCCGTTCAGCAGCACCAGATCTGCGGGTTTTGGACGGGATACCGTAAAGCCGCTGGCCAGCCAGGAGAGCACCAGCGCGCCTGCCATCGGGAGTAACTGTTTCATAGGATTTCCCTCCTTGATTTGTCTGGTTCAGGTTTTTCAGAGATCGTACATATTGCCAATGCAATGGCGTATTCTTTTTCATGGGAGATGGAAATTTGGATGTTTTGACGAAGATGCCCGTCAATCCGGACTACCGGTTTCCCCCCTTCCGGCAATACATTCACCCGCTGCCAGGTAAGGTTCGGGATGCCGGCAGCTTTGTAAATGGCCTCTTTTGCCGCGAACCGTCCGGCGAGGAACTGAATACTGTCTTTTCTATTTCGATACAGTGACTGTTCTTCCGGCGTCAGAATTCGGGAAACAAATTGCTCCCCGAAGCGGGAAAGTGCCTTTTCAATCCTCATGACCGAAACAATGTCCACTCCGGGAATCATTCTTTATTCTCCGGTTCCGGGAGGATTTTCCCGGGGTTCAGCAGGTTCATCGGATCGAACAGCTCCTTGATATTGCTCATGAGTGTCAACTGTGCCTCTGAAAACTGGTGACGCATGAAGCGCTGTTTGGCAATTCCGATCCCATGCTCGCCCGAAATCGAACCCCCCATCTCCACGACTTTCTCAAAAAGCCGGTGCAGGGCCGTCTCCACCTTTTCATCAATGCCGGGAGTGCCTGCATTGAACATGACATTGACATGGATATTTCCGTCTCCGGCGTGGCCAAAACAGACGATGGTTAATCCGGTCTCCCGGCGGAGCAATTCCACAAAGGAAAAGAGGTCCGGAATACGGGACCGGGGCACAACCACGTCTTCGTTCATCTTGGTATCTCCGAAGTTATTAATGATGGGAGACAGGGATCTGCGCAATTCCCAGATACTCTCGTTTTCTTCTTCATTCTCTGCCCGGTGAAAAGTCAACAGATTGTGGCGAGAGGCCACTTCCTGGATGCGGTCCAGCTGGTCCGGGAGAGCGGCAGTCGGGCCGTCCACTTCCACCATGAGGATGGCACCGGGACCTCCGTCAATCGGGTGACCTACCTCCTTCAATGATTGGATGCAGAAACTGTCCATGATTTCCAGCCGGGACGGGTTCAATCCCGACGCGACAATTGATGAGATCGCTCGGCTGGCTGAAAGTGCAGTGTCAAATGAAAGCATGGAGCTGAGAGTCGCTTCCGGCTTCGGCAGCAGCTTCAGCCATGCCCGGGTGATAATGCCAAACGTCCCTTCGCTTCCCACAAAAAGCGGTGTCAGATTGTAACCGGCCACATCCTTTCTCAGCGGTTTGCCAAAGGTAGTGATGGAACCATCCATTAATGCAACCCGCAGTGCGAGGACATAGTCCTTTGTGACACCGTATTTCACCGCTCTTGGCCCGCCGGCATTTTCCGCAATATTTCCGCCGATGGTACTGACCTCCATACTCGCGGGGTCCGGTGGATAGAACAGATTTACCGCTTCTGCTGCCCGATGAATATCGATGGTGACGGCTCCGGGGCCCACTTCCGCCACCAGATTGTCTCTGTCGATTATGATGTCGTTCATCCCGGACGTATTCAAAATGAGTCCCCCGGTAACCGCAAGAGCGCCCCCGGAAAAACCGCAACCGGCACCCCGTGGAACAATGGGGATATTGAATTTTTTGCATAACATTATTATAGAGACAATCTCTTCTTCCGTCAGTGGCTCGGCCACCGCATCGGGGAGAACCATCCGATTCATGGCATCATAGCTGTTCAATATCCGCTTTTCAGGTGAATCCTGGAAGCGGTGCTTCAGCATCTTCTTCATATCGTCCCGGAACTTTTTATCCATGGTGTTGCTCCCTCGAACTGATTATGAAGAAAGAAAAGAAGAAACTCAAGCGGAAACCTTTATATTCAGGGATGTTACATGCTTTTTTGGTGAAATTTTTATAAAAATGGATGTTTTTTTAAAAAAAGTGTTGACACCCGGAACAATAGCCAGTAGAATCCATCCTTGTCGTTTGACGGTTCAGCTAGTAACGCGAAGCACCTTTAATTGATTGAAAATAAATTGAGCTGATAATTTTCTTAGCCCTGAATTGAAATTTGGGTTGACAAAAGCCGACAGGTGATTTAAATTATGTATCCCTATTGAAGGGGTTTTTTGGGTCTTTGACAACTGGATAGAGGAAAGGATGCTTGTAAAGAGGGCCTCTTGATAGAGGTACTTGAAAATTTTGTATAGAGTTTATTTTACAGAGATTGAACTTGAGGGTTTGATCCTGGCTCAGAATGAACGCTGGCGGCGTGCTTAACACATGCAAGTTGAACGCGAAAGGTAGCTTCGGCTACTGAGTAGAGTGGCGCACGGGTGAGTAACGCGTGAACGACCTACCCTTGAGAGGGGGACAACCCGCCGAAAGGCGGGCTAATACCGCATAATGCCCTTACATTGCGGTGTAAGGGTTAAAGATGGGGACCTTCGGGCCTATCACTTGAGGAGGGGTTCGCGTCCGATTAGCTAGTAGGTGAGGTAACGGCTCACCTAGGCTACGATCGGTAGCTGGTCTGAGAGGATGATCAGCCACAATGGAACTGAGACACGGTCCATACTCCTACGGGAGGCAGCAGTGGGGAATTTTGCGCAATGGGGGCAACCCTGACGCAGCGACGCCGCGTAGGTGATGAAGCTTTTTGGAGTGTAAAACCTTGTCACCGGTGAAGAAGGTCGCACACATTAATATGGTGTGTGAATTGACGGTAGCCGGAGAGGAAGCCCCGGCTAACTCCGTGCCAGCAGCCGCGGTAACACGGGGGGGGCGAGCGTTATTCGGAATTACTGGGCGTAAAGGGCGCGTAGGCGGTCCGTTAAGTGTGAAGTGAAATGCCTGGGCTCAACCTGGGAAGTGCTTTGCATACTGGTGGACTTGAGTCCAAGAGGGGGTGGTGGAATTCCTGGTGTAGGGGTGAAATCCGTAGATATCAGGAGGAACACCGTTGGCGAAGGCGGCCACCTGGATTGGTACTGACGCTGAGGCGCGAAAGCGTGGGGAGCGAACAGGATTAGATACCCTGGTAGTCCACGCCGTAAACGATGTTCACTTGGTGTTGGTGTGATTAACCACATCAATGCCGGAGCTAACGCATTAAGTGAACCGCCTGGGGAGTACGGTCGCAAGGCTGAAACTCAAAGGAATTGACGGGGGCCCGCACAAGCGGTGGAGCATGTGGTTTAATTCGATGCAACGCGCAGAACCTTACCTGGGCTTGAACTGTATTGGTTGTAGGTGTCAGAGATGATACTGAACCTTCGGGTGCTGATATAGAGGTGCTGCATGGCTGTCGTCAGCTCGTGTCGTGAGATGTTGGGTTAAGTCCCGCAACGAGCGCAACCCTTACTCTTAGTTGCCATCAGTTCGGCTGGGCACTCTAAGGGGACTGCCCGGGATAACCGGGAGGAAGGTGGGGATGACGTCAAGTCCTCATGGCCTTTATGTCCAGGGCTACACACGTGCTACAATGGGCGGTACAAAGCGGAGCGAGACTGTGAAGTGGAGCGAATCGCATAAAACCGTCCTCAGTTCGGATTGCAGTCTGCAACTCGACTGCATGAAGCTGGAATCGCTAGTAATCCCGTATCAGAACGACGGGGTGAATACGTTCCCGGGCCTTGTACACACCGCCCGTCACATCACGAAAGTCGGTTGCACTTGAAGAGGCTGGGCTAACCTTCGGGAAGCAGGTTTCCATAGTGCGGCTGGCGATTGGGGTGAAGTCGTAACAAGGTAGCTGTAGGAGAACCTGCG
>PFTO01000187.1:0-3489 GCA_002789615.1 Acidobacteria bacterium CG_4_9_14_3_um_filter_49_7
TGAATTTTTTGATTCGACAGACATACCTTCCATGAAGTATCGGAACATTAATTGACCTCCCTTCGCGCCAGTGACTTCATTCAATTGGTTTGCGGGATACGGCCCCGCACCAGACACCCATCAGGATCAAGACTGAAACGGTTGCAAAATCCTGCAGGAAAGCCTACATTAAAATTGACACCCGAATGAAGAGGCGCAGCACATAAGAATGCGTATTCTTTGCTGCGCTTCTTCTCTTTCCAGCCCCTGGCACATACTGTGCCCCAGAAATCTTCCGGTTCCATGCCGCGTCCAGGTGATTTCACTATACATGGCTCTTTTGTCCAATCCCTGATAGGCTCACGACATGGGCGAAACCGATAATCAATCGCATCCGATCCTCCTTAATCGAAATTCTGGAGGCTGCACCGACTCACCAATCACAATAGCGGGCTCATAAGGCCCATCCCTGGAACGGGTTCAGTCGGAGCAGCCACATTCAATGTCCGAAAGCCCGTACCGGGTCATACGGAACATGATCCTTCATCACGTAATAACAGGCTCGTGCCATCTTATGGGCCAGTGCCCGCTGTGCAACCATCTTGTTCGTCTTTGCCAGCTTCCGTTGATAAAAACGTTTGGCTTGCGGACACCACTGGCGGGAAAACTGGGCCACCTCCGTATAGGCCCAGGAAAGATACTTATTACCGTTCTTCCGGTTGTTTTCCCCCTTCTTCTTCCCATTGGATATTCGGCTGGAATTGACCAGCCGGCAATAGGACACGTAATTCCCAACGGTGTGAAACCGGCTGATCTCTGCTGTCTCAAGCGTAATAGCAGCCGCCAGTGTTTTCCCCACCCCTGTTACGGTCAATAAATCACTGTGAATATCTATTTTGCTGACAGACCGATTGATAACCGCTTCCACTTCCTTTAATTGTTTACTCAGAAACTGAATGATTCCGATGCTTTTCCTTGCGGAAAGAGAAAGATGAGGGTCATCGAACATGCCATCCAGATCACCTTCTTCCAGCTTTTTGATGTCTTGTGCCTTCATGAAGCTGGGGAGGTTCCGTTGCAGTGTTCCCTGAAAGCTCAGGATATGGGTAACCCGCTGCCGATTTATCAGAAGCCGCTTTCGAAGAAGATCTCTCAGGTGTCTGGTTTCTTTGGGACAGATATAGCCTGTCGGGAGAATGCCAAGACGCAACAGTTCAGATAGAAACTCGGCATCGCTCATGTCATTGGTGTGTTTAATGCCATTATACTGCTGGATTTCTACCGGGTTCGCCAGTTTCACCGGATAGCCATGATCCGTCAAACCATCTACCAGCCAGTACCAGTTCTAGGTAGATTCAACCGTGATTGCTTCCACCTGCTCCCTGAACGGTGCCAGCTGGTTCAGTACCAGTTCCAACTCATTCTTCAACCGTTTTCTGAGATGAGTATGTCCAGTCTCATCCCGGATGACGATGACGTTGTTGGAACCATGAAGGTCAATACCTACGAAAAGTTTCATTTCCCACCTCCTGATCTGACTTGTTTCCAGTTTACCGCGTCGGTACCCTGGCATCATCTCAGGCCTTGGGGATGATAATCACGTTACTAATTTTATCCCCCTTTTGTTTTTTGTGTTTCCACGGACCTTTGGGGGACCGTTTCTGCGGTTTCAGGATACGGTTGAATAATTCCCAGATGGAGGGTTGGTTTTTCTCAGCCTGTTCTTTCAGGATGTTCAGGTATGCGCGCTGGTCGCCTTCCTTCAGGGAGACGTCCTGTCTGCAATTTCCCCGCTTTACGATGCGGTGCGGGACTCCCGGGTGCAATTACCCGTGCAATTCCAGTCATGTCTCCACTGTACCCGCCCTTCTCCACACATTCAAGGTTTATTGAGTATTTTGTTTACAGAAGTATTAGGATTCCGCCAATTCCCATTAAATATTTCTACAAACGGTAAAGGCCGGGGCGACGGTCTTTGAACAGGTGATTCGTGGGATTCAGCTGTTGATTTGAAGCAGAAAGGTCAATTTCCCGAATCATGGCCACCATTTCAGACAATCCCGCCTGCGCACGGAGCTCTCCATCCGGTCCCATGATCTGGCTGCCGCCGGTGAAAGTGAGAAGGGATTCCGGGTCTCTTGACTCTGTGCCGAAGCGGTTGGCTGTGATGACAAAAATGCGGTTTTCCACCGCACGGGCGAACATGGCACGCTGGCACCATGGCAGTACCAGGTTTGCCGGGTGGGCAATGACGGCCGCTCCACCCAGTGACAGGGACCGGACCGCCTCCGGGAAGATCCAGTCGAAACAAATCATGATACCGAGGCGATACCCCAGGCCAGTGTCCACCGGTACAAAAGGGCTGTCACCTGGACTGAAAAACTCCTTTTCCTTAAAAAAGAGGTGGGCTTTCCGATACACAGACAAAAGCCCCGATGGCCCCACCGCCATGGCAGAGTTGAATATTTCATCACCATGTCTTTCTGCGAATCCCGCAACAATCACACCCTGCTTTTCCCGGGCCAGGGCCAGTAATGCCTGGCCCAGTTCTCCATTCGCCGGCTCAGAGAGGGACAAGGCTTCTTCCCTGGCCATAAATTGGTAGCCGGTGGAGCAGAGCTCGGGGAGAACCATCAGGTCAAAATCTTTCTCCCGCAGCAAAGTTTCGATAGCGCGGACGTTCTGCCCGATTTCGCCGAATACCGGCTGAAATTGCAGGAAACCCGCCCTCAGTTTCATTTCTTTTCTTCTTTTTCCCCAATGGTTTTCAGAATCGCTGCCGTATCCTTTTCCATTGTGGCCTTCGGGTGCTCCACAATACGGCCCACTTCCACTCCGTTGGCAAAGAAGAGAAAAGTGGGAACACGCTTGATTTGGTAGGCATCGACAATTCCTGTGTTATCCACAAGATGACGTCCAACGGCAACCCACTGCACATCGTCGAATTTGAGTTTTTCGTTAATTTTGATAAATTCCGGCACATGCTCCACGCTGTCGGAACACCAGTCTCCGAATACGGTGATTACAGTGACTCCCTTCCCACTGAGCTTGTTGAGCGGAACCGGGTCAATCTTCATCTCTTTGTATCGCTGCTGAAATTCCGGGATGGACAAAACCTCTTTTGTCGTTACGAAACCGCTGAGTCCAAGGAGAGCCAATAAAACCATTGTTCGCATATCAATTTCTCCCTTAGCAAATTCAATGGGGACAGTATACCATTTCCCGTTTTCTGTCTGCAATCTTCGCCCCACCTCTCAGTGGACTGCTGTCGGGCATAAAAAAAATGGCCCAAAGGGGCCGTATTGAAGTTCTTTTTGCCTCCGGTTCAGTGGTACACGAGCTTTTGAATCATTACGTGGTAGTCCTTAGGCGCCTGAACCAGTTCTACCCCGATTTTGTAGCGATTGTACCTTGCGTTGGCCAGTTCCTGAATCCACCTCTGGCGGACAATCAGATCCACAACCTTGTCTCCTGTATCCATTCGAACAACCATCTCAGGATTCTGGGGCA
>PFTO01000187.1:3500-18264 GCA_002789615.1 Acidobacteria bacterium CG_4_9_14_3_um_filter_49_7
TTCACCGTTTTCAGTAGGCGCCACTGAACCATACCGGAGGGCAAAGGACCTTCTGGATCTCATAAAACCGCGTTCTTTCATGCCCCCTCCCCCTCTGGAGAAATAAAACCTACAGATAAGATAGGCATTCTTTACAAAATGTCAAGGAAAGCATTTCCTGCGCAAGAATTCGGTATATCGTCTCGTTGAAAGACAAATAACTTCGGGAAATTGGCAAGGTGCTGGACTCGCCAGCTCCTTCTTTTTTTGCAAAGGGTACGGGGGGTCTGAATCCCCCCCGGGTCAATTCTCCACTTTTCCGAAGAGGGGTTACCTGTGCAATTCCTTCAAGGTGGCCTCAATCTCGTCCATTGTTCTATTGAACACCCGCATCGTCGTCTCAAGGGGAACAGGGGTTGTTAAATCAGCTCCGGCATGGGCGAGTATGTTGATCGGGTAGTCTGAATTCCCACTTTTCAGAAACGTGAGATACTTTTCCACCGCGCCATCTTTCTTATTGATAACATTTTCCGCCAGCGCGGTAGAAGCAATCAGCCCTGTTGAGTACTGATAGACATAGTAGTCATAGTAAAAATGAGGTATGAAGGCCCACTCGATTCCATAGGTTTTGTCGACCTGGCAAATGCCGTTGTCATGACCATAGTATTTTCTTACAAGGTCAAGGTAAATTCTTGAAAAATCTTTCCCCGTCAATGCTCTGTTTTCTTCCACTGCTGTGTGAATTTTCAATTCAAATTCTGCAAACATGGCCTGTCTGAAAACCGTCGTTCTTATTCTTTCCAGAAGATTTCCAAGGAAAAACAACCTTTTCAATGGGTCTTTTTCTTTCTTCACCAGATAGTCATTTAACAAATTCTCATTGAAAGTCGATGCGACTTCTGCGACAAAGATAGAATAGTCACTGGTCGGATAAGGCTGGTATTTGTTTGAAAACCAGCTGTGCATTGAATGGCCGAACTCATGGGCAAATGTTGAAATTGAATCATAATCATCGTTGTGGTTGAGTAACAGGTAGGGGTGGACATCGTAAGCGGAACCATTTGAATATGCCCCACTCCTTTTGCCTTTGGTCGGGTACACATCAGCCCATCTATTATTAATTCCCGTCGTCAGCGCATCTACATATTCTTTCCCCAAGGGCTGCATTGCCTGAACAAGGATTTTTGCCGAGTCGTCATAGGTATATTTCAAATCGACTTCTTTTACAAGTGAAGTGTACAGGTCAGAATATTTCAGTGTTTCAACGCCCATCATTCTCTTGCGCAAGGCCAGGTATCTGTGCAATGAACCCAGGTTGTTATTGATGTCTTGTACAAGCTGGGTATAGACCTTTACAGGAATATTGTTCCCATCAAGTGCCGCCTCAACACTCGACGTATATTTTCTTTCTTTTGCGTAAAACCAGTCTTTCTGTAGCTGAGAGAACAGAAGCCTTCCCAAAGTGCCTTCATATTTTTTATACGTGTCGAAAAAGTTTTTAAATACAACTTCTCTGTTCTTCGGATTTTGAGAAGATCTGTATTTCCCATACATTGCCTGGGAGAGTTGGACTTTGGTTCCGTCTGACAGTGTAATTTCAGGAAAATCAAGCTCGGTATTTGAAAAAATGGAGTAGGTATTATATGGAATTGAGGCAAGTACTGAAGTCTGGCTTAATAATTTCTCCTCATTCGCTGAAAGCGTGTGTTTTGCCGTACGAATCGCATCTGACAGAAACATCTTGTACACAGCAAGGCCTTTATTTTCTTTCAAATATGTTTCGATCTTTTCCGCTCCCAGGGAGATGATCTCAGGGGTCACGAACGAAACTTCTGAAGAAAACTTCCTTCCAACCATCGTAGTTTCATCTTTCAGTTTCTGGTTTTCTGAATTGCTCAAATCCTGGTCCGCTTTCATGGAAGAGTAAGAAGCCAGCCTGGAATAGTCTTTTGCAAGGCTGAAGAGAGTGTCTAAACACCCCTTCAGAGTATCGGATGATTCTCCCAGCTTGCCTTTAAACTTCGAAATATCCCCAATCCTCTGATCAAACGCATCCCTTGATTTTACAAAGCCACTATCCGTTTTGTACAGATCTGACAGATTCCACGTATATTTCTCTTCAACATCCCTTCGCTCAAGCGCTGTCACCGCGGTAGTACACAAGAAGATACATCCCAATACTGCTGCAATGGTTTTCATTTCCCCTCCTAATAAAAATTTATCGGAACTATTTTGAGATCAAATGCAAAATGACTTCGCCTTTATCCTTTTAAACTTTCATGGGTTCACCAGATCGATTAACCCGCTGGTGATGGAGCCACTCTACACGTATCCGTCAACGCTGTCAATCACCTGCTAAATAAGGAAAGATGCATTTCCCTCAAATCCCCAAAACGTGGAAAAAGGAAGGTCCACTCTATCCCCCAGTGGAATCGAACAGCCTTTTGTCCTGCTTTCTGTCCGGCAGCATCCCGGTCAACTTCTCGATGTAGCTCCTGCTGACAAGGTTCCGCTCGAATCTCCTTGCAGTTTCCAGGGCAGCTGACTTCATCTGTTGGAGCTTATCCGGCGGTAAACTGAAAAAAGGTCCATCGCTTTCGCCAACGCTTCCGGGTCTCCGGAAGGGACAAGATACCCATTCACGCCATCTACCATGTATTCAGATAATCCCGCAATCCGGCTTCCCGCGACAGGCACAGAACATGCCATAGCCTCAGTGGCGACATTTCCGAAACTCTCCGCTTTGCGCATGGTTGGAAAAGCCAGAAGGTCCATGGCGTTGTATTCGCGGGCGAGTTGTTCCTGAGGGACTGCACCCCTGAATAAGACCCGTCCCTCAATTCCCAGCTCATATGCCAGTTTCTTGTGCTTTTCAGTCAAGACACCCATCTCCGACAATCAGAATCCTCACCGCTGTTTCAGCAAGCACAGCCGCCCTCACCAAGACATCTATTCCTTTAAATTTTTCCAGCCTGCCCACATAGCCTACGGTCGGAAAACCCGCAGCTTTATCCCCGGGATGAAACATGGCCAGGTCCACACCCCCAAGGAGATCCAGTCCATGCAAGCGCACAACAAAGAGAGGTTTCTCCAATTTCCGGAAAAAAAGGCAAATACGTATGGGAGGGATAGCTCGACTGCATCACGTCGTAGTGATTGAACTGCGCCGTCAAAATCTTAAGATAGAAAATGAGATACTTCCAGATTTTTTCAAAAATTTTCCGGGACTTATCCGAAATGACAATCCTGTCCACTTCAATGCCGTTTTCAACCAGACCCTTTTCAGTATTTCGAACAAAAATCCCAAAAAAGAGGTGATGCCTGCCGGGATACATGTTGGAAATCAGAAGAAAACGGATGGGTTCATTGGCATTATCTCGTAATTCCCGGTTGTTTCGGGATGGATGGGAAGTCATCCGGAAACTGTCACACCAAGCGTAAGAAGAGCCGTTGGTTTCCGCTGGCAAGCCACTGTCACGACAGGAACTAATCCGTCAAGCTTCTGCAGAGTCGTCATTAACGCGATATCCGGCAGATTATTTTCCGCACTGAGATGTGTCAGAATAACCTGTTCAGTTTTTTCCGTCACAGCCCGTTGCACGAGATCAGCAGCCGCCTGGTTGGACAAATGTCCACGTCTTCCCATAATTCGCTGTTTTAACTCCCAGGGATATTGGCTCATTTTCAGCATTTGAGGATCGTGGTTGGACTCCACCAGGAGAAGGTGGGAACCTTTTACCTCGCAGGCGACAAGTTCTGTGACATAACCCAGATCCGTTACCTGGCTGACGCGCACGCCTTCATATTGAAAAATAAAACCCACCGGATCTACTGCGTCGTGGGATATCGGACAAGGGAAAATCTCCAATCCGGATACAGGGCTGAATGGCTTACCGGAAACAACGGGGACAAGGCCAGCGTGCTTTTTTTCGGCCAGCCCTGCCGCCTGATAGGTTGCCTCCGTAGCATATATCGGTACGCCGAATCGCCTGCTGAAAGTATGTAAACTCTGGATGTGATCGGAATGCTCGTGGGTCAGAAAGATGCCCTCGATAGATGCCGGGTCCACGCCTATTGCAGCCAGGCGCGCTTCGACTTCCCTGCAGGATAATCCGCAATCAATGAGAAAGGAATGCTCCTGAAACCGGAGGTATGTACTGTTTCCCCGGCTACCACCGGCCAGAACCGAGCACGCAATCATAAATCACAGACTTTTCGGACAAATGTTACAACTTCATCCGTACTGGTTCCCGGTTGAAAAACTGCCTGAATCCCCATTTTTTTCAGTTCCGGAATATCTTCCGTGGGAATGATACCCCCTGCAAAAACAGGGATGTCACCAGCATTGCGTTCCTTCAACAGCTTCAGAATTTCAGGGAATAGATGATTATGGGCCCCGGAAAGAATGCTGAGCCCGATACAGTTGACATCTTCCTGAATCGCCGCGGTGACGATCTGCTCAGGCGTTTGCCTGAGTCCTGTGTAGATCACTTCCATTCCGGCGTCACTGAGCGCCCGGGCAATTACTTTCGCGCCTCTGTCATGGCCGTCCAGGCCAGGTTTTGCAATGAGAACACGTATCTTCTTCATCGCTCCATTATACACGGAAACCCGCGGTCAGAAACTGGAAAAGAGAACAAGTTTATGTCTGAGTTTAGAAGCTTTCTATTCTAACCGGAGGAGAAGTGAACGGTGATGGATGATGAGTGATGGTCAAAGGATGGGCAATCCCCTGATTTTTCTACACCCTACTGTTACTCTATATCTGCTCCGCCGAAATGGCAATGTGGCCAACACCGTCAAAGTTCAGCTCCCTGACCTGTCCGGATTTCATAAGATTCTGCACTGCAGTCTCCATGGCGGCCTGGTCAACTCCGATACTGTCCGTCATCTCCTGAATTGTACAGGGTCGAATTCCCACGGTTTTTAAGATTACAGATTCAAGCAGTTCCCCCTGGATTTGACGACGGGCACCCCGAAGGGTGTAGTAGGCAACCGGTACGGCTTTTTCCCCCACCAGCTCGGCAAAACGCTGAATCGTCTCCTCGGATGATGCATGAACATTGTTCTCAGCAGGAGGGCGGAATACGGTGTTGATCTGAACTGAGTCAGGATTTATTCTGTTGATACATTCCTTCAATTTTTCAAGCTCCTCGTCACTGGTATTGATTCCATCAACCAGAAGAACCTCAAGAATATAGTGGCCGCGGCAAGCCCGCTGTGCCGAAATGAGCCCTTCGACCAATTTTTCATACGGGATATTGGCTGTGGGACGGTTGATACGACCATAGGTTTCCGGGCATCCCGCGTCCAGAGAAGGAACCAGGTAGTCCGCCTCCAATACCCGTTTCAATACTGATTCCCGGTGAAGCAGGGATCCATTGGTAAGCAATACCACCGGCACCGTGGTCATTTCTTTGATTCCGTGAATAATCAAATCGATTTCCCGGTGCAGAGTCGGTTCACCGGAACCGGCAAATGTGATGAAATCCGGCAGGTCATCGTGATGATCTGCCAGATAGTTTCTGAGTTCATCCAGCACTTCGTCCACCGGTGCAAAAATGTCCACACAATCGGTCGTTCGTGGCGTCCTGCCTACTTCACAGTACACGCAGTCAAATGTACATGTTTTCCTTGTAAACAGATCTATACCCAGTGAACGCCCGAATCGACGGGAAGGAACCGGTCCGAAAAGCCACCTCACAACACTATCCCCATAACCAGTCTGGCCGTTACTGCCAGCAGAACGGCAAGGCCAGTGGTTCCGAAAGCCACACCCAATGTGTTCTTCCATCCGGTTTCCCGATACAACACCGCAATTGTCGAAATACAGGGAATGTAAAATACGGTAAAGACACTGAATGTAACGATTTGCTGAATCGTCATTACGTCGGTAATCGTGTTGGTACCCAGAGCCTGAAACAGCATCATCAAAGACAGTTCCTTCTTGAAAATGCCAAAAATCAACGTGGTTCCCACAGCCTTCGGCAAACCCAGAATCGTGACTGTCAGTGGGGATAAGGCTGCGTTAACGGTGGTGTCCAGATGGTAGTATTCCAACAGTCCAAGCGCAATCGTACCGATAATCAGAAATGGGATGACTACTGTGAAAAAGTCTTTCAGCCGTATCCACGTTTTCGCTGCAACATTCTTCAGCGACGGCATATGGTAGGCCGGAATTTCCAGTACCAGCCCGGGTGTTATCCTGGGATCCAGCATGGCAGCGATTCGGCCCAGAGCACCGATAACAAAAACGTTCAGGATGTACAGGCCGATGGCATATACCGGACCCAGATAAAATCCCACAAGACCGAAAATAATCACGGTTCTGGCAGAACAGGGAACCAGCACTGAAAGAGAAGCAGCAACAACCTGGTCCCGTCGGGTCTCCAGGTTCCGGGCCGCCATCACAGCAGGTACGCTGCAGCCGTACCCGAGGACAAAGGGAATAACCGCCTTGCCGTGGAGGCCGATCCGATGCATGACGTTGTCTGCCAGAAACGCAATTCTTGCCATATAGCCGGTATCCTCCAGAAAGGACAACCCGACAAGAAAAGGAATAATGTAGGGGATTGCGATTCCCAATCCGGCGCCAAGGCCCTGGACAAATCCATTGGTAATGAGGAGACCCAGTCCCTGTGACATCCACCCTCCCAACAGCTTACCCAACGCTTCAAACTGGCTCAGAATAAAGCCTTCAAAGTAGCTGCCGGTCTTGAACACCGCCGTAAAGAACAGGTAAAAGACCGTCAACAGTATCAGATAGCCCCAGAAGGGATGAAGAATAATGGTATCCAGCTGGCTCTCCAGAGTGGGTTTGGTGCGTTCAAATGAAGTCACCTGCTCAAAGATACTCATGGCGAGATTGTGGCGTTCCGCTGCAATAACGAAGTTGGCCGGCCGGCCGTGTCTTTCCTCCAGCCGCTGCTGACATTCGCTTACGACCTCCAGAAGCGATCCGTTGAATCGTTCCAACTCTTTCACATAGAATGGATCATTTTCCAGCAGCCGAATGGCTACGGTTCTTCCGGGAACATGGAATGAGGCAACAAGATCCTCCGGCAATTTTTCAGCCAGTTCCACAATCTCGTTCTCTACATCACGCTGATAACGCAACGTTGTTGCATTTGCAGGAATATGCTTTCCATGGGTTGCACGAATGACATCAAGGGTTCCCTTTCCATGGTTGGCAATCGTTTCCACCACAGGTGCATCCAGCAGCTGGGCGAGTTTTTTTGCGTCGATGAGTATGCCTTTTTTCCGGGCGCTGTCCACCATGTTCAGCGCCACAACTATCGGCCGTTGAAGTTCAATCAGTTCTATGGTCATTTCCAAACTGCGGCTCATCACAGAGGCATCGACAACATTTACAATCGTGGAATCCTGTTCGTTGATAATGAACTTCTTGGTCTCAAACTCCGCCTTATCACTTGGAATCAATGAATACGCGCCGGGTAGGTCAACAATAGAATACAACGTCCCCATCAGGTTCAATGATCCAATCTGATAAGAAACTGTGGCACCCGGGAAATTTCCGGTCAGTGCCTTGTAGCCTGTGAGGCTATTAAAAAATGTACTCTTCCCGCTATTTGGCTGCCCCGTGAGCAGAATCCGTTGCATGTGCATCCTCCGTGGTATCGCCGGCCGGAGAAACCAGGATCTTGGAAGCGATCCCACGGCCGATTGCCACGTTGCTTCCGTTGACAGCAACCATCAGCGGTCCGCTAATGGCAGACTTTTTCGCCAGTATCACTGTCACCCCCTCGTGGAAGCCCAAATTTTTCAGTTGAACCTGCATGCGGAAACCGCCTGAGATTTTCATAACCTTGGCGGTTTCCCCCACCCTCAACTCCATGAGTGATTTCATTTTTTGTTGTCCAGTTGCGTCTCCTGAAAGCGTTGGGAAATCTTAATCTTTCCGGCGTCTTCCATGGATTTTCTTGCATTCCGGATAAATGAAGTAAACAGGTCGTTGCTCCGTCGCTGAATTTCCTTCGCTTTCATGTCCTGCGCCTTCGCCATAAAGTCCTTCTGGTCAAACGGAACCTTGTCAGTAATGCGGCATAAAATCGTATCGCCATTTCTGTCAGTCAAAGGCTCTGTAAATTGTCCGTTGTCATAGGAAAACAGTTTCTCGAAGGAATCACTGCTCTTCTTGACAATAAAGTTGGCCGGGGCGCTCTGCCTTGTAACCGGATCAATCTTCTGAATCTTCATTCCTTCTTTCTTAACCAGTGTCTCGAAGTTCTTCGGTGTCACCCCTGCACGGAACTTTTCAGCAGCCTGCCTCGCGAGTGCCTGAGCCTTAATTTTGGCAATATCATTTTTCACTTTCCCGGCAACTTTCTCAAAAGGCGGAATCTCCGGATCCTTTTCGCCCATTACCTGGAAGACGATCACGCCTTCAGCCGTTTTCAATGGGTCTGATATATCCTTTATTTTCAATGAAAACGTTGCATTCGCAACCCGGGCGCTGGGACCGATGCCGTTGATTGTGGCCATGGGGTCATTGGCAAAAAAGCCACTCTCAATCACAGTGTATTTCATTGCTTTTGCGGCGACAGCCAGATCCTTCTTTTCCTTTGCGGCTTTACTGAACTCGACAGCCTTTTTCTGGACCAGTTCCTGAGCTTTCTTGAATTTCAAATCACTTTCGATGTGGCTTCGGGCCTCTTCCAGAGTTTCTATCTTTCCTTCTTTATGGCCGGTCACCTTGATAATGTGATAACCGAACTGCGTCTTTACCGGCTTTGAATATTCACCCACTTTCATGCCAAACGCGGCAGCTTCGAATGCCTTAACCATTCTTCCTTTGGGAAACCAGTTCAGATCCCCGCCTTTCTTGACCGTTGTGTAGTCATCGCTGTATTTCTGAACCAGACTTTTGAAGTCTTTACCCTTTTTCAACTGAGCGTAAACCTTGTCCGCTATCTTCTTAGCTTCGGCGAAGCTTCTTTTTTTCACGGTAACACCGATCAGAATGTGGCTGGCCCGAACCTGTTCCTTCTGGGTGTACTTGTCGATGTGTTCCTTGTAATATGCTTTGATTTCTTTATCCGAAACCTGCATATCCTTTTTGAACTCGAAAGGGGTGAAGCGAACAAATGAAATGCTCCGTTTCAGGGGAGTCCGATACGCGTCTTTATGAGACCCATAATATTTTTCCGCTTCGTCATTGGTCACTTCCTTCAGTGCTTCCCCCATATAGGTCTGGGCCTTGAAAGAAACGTATTCAAACCCGATTTTTTCATTCTGATCCCGATAGATCTTTTTTACCTGGTCATCTGTAAGGGTAATACTGTTGCTCACCAGGTCTCCCAGCTTTGTAATCAACTCATCATTCCCAATTGATTTTTCGAAATCAGGAATGGTTTTCCCGTAGCCTTCCACATAGCGCTTATATTTGTCGTAGCCGATAAATTCGCCTTTATCATTGGTGAACATCCGCATCGAGAGAATCTTTTTTGCGATCTCTTCCTTGGAAACATGAACGCCCATTTTCTTCGCCTCGTGTAATATCACCCGGGTATCCACAAGGTTACTGATGGCCTGCCGGTCAATTCCCAGCATTTTTGCCATATCAGATGTGTACCGGTTCCCGTACATCTGTTTGTACCGGTCTTCCAGGCTTCGGAACTGTTCCACGTATTCCTTGAAGAGGATTTCATCTCCGCCAACCCACGCAATCACCGAAGTGGGCTGGCCAATTTTACCCTGGGCTCCCCAGTTCGCAAACACATAGAGAGACAAGGCGATAATCACAATCCATAAAATAAACGACCACTTCTTAAAATCTTCTCTTAATGCCAGTAATGCCATATCGAATCACAAGCTCCTTTCCCTCGAACTTTCAAATCTCATCTATATTAGAGGATGAAGCCCTGAATCGCAAGGGAAAAGAGAGAACAGAAGTGTTCTGAAGAGGCAAAAGTTTAAGTCTAAGTTTGAGTTTAAGTTCGGAAAGAAACCAGATGGCTGACTCCCTGTCTTTACTCAAACTCAACCTCAACCTTGATTTTGCTTCCCCTTTTTGATCTGCAGGTTGTGTTCGTAACGCATCTGGAGCAATTCTACCATCAGGGCAAACCCCATGGGCAGATAGATGTATGCCTTGGGTACTTCCTTGTGCATCCCTTCCATAAAAATAGTAACGCCGATGGTGATCAGAAACGCCAGCGCAAGTATTTTCAGCGTGGGATGGCCGATAATGAACTCGCCAACCGGTCCGGCGTAGACCATAATCAAAAGAAAAGATAATACAACTGCTCCAATAATGACCCAGATATGGTCGGTTAGTCCTACCGCCGTTATCACTGAATCAATGGAAAACACAATGTCCAGAAGGACAATCTGAACCACAATCAGAGCATATCCCCGATGGTCATCCGGGGGAAGTTCCACTTCGCCGTCAGCTCGAAGCTCCACTGTGTGGTGGATTTCCCGAACCGCCTTGAATAGCAGAAACATTCCTCCCGCAATAAGTACGATATCCCGTATTGAAAAATGCCAGATGATGTTTCGAGTTAATGAGGCCAATGCCAGAACAGCAACCACCAGCAGGATCCGGGCAATCATGGCCACGGAAAGTCCGATAATACGAGCCACTCTGCGGCGTTTCTCTGGCAGCTTACCGACAAAAATAGAAATTACCAGCACATTGTCCACGCCGAGCACCAATTCGAGCCCGACAAGCAGTAGTAGCAGTGCTATTGCATCACCCATTTTCGCCTCCATCTGTTATTTCCAGAAATCATACCACGGATTCCGGCTCCTGAGACAGGCAGGGACCAGTCTGAGTTTAAGTCTGAGTCTGAGTTTGACTTCAGATAAGATTAAGAAAATACTTGGAAATATTCTCCTTCTCCCACTCAACTCTAACCTTAATCTCAACCTCAACCTTGACTTCCACTTATTCCCCTGTCTTTACTAAAACTTAAACTCAGACTCAAACTTGTCTTTTTAGCCCCGGAGTCGGACAAGTGCATAATCCATCCCAACGGAAAGGGTCCTTTCAACTTTTTCGTGGAGGGGGACATTCGGCAATGCCTTCATACCCAGATCATCAGAAACAAGGGCGCCTGAATGAAAGGACTTCAACCGGCTGAGCAGTGGTTGTGAGTAGGTGGAAATGCCCTGATAGCCCGCAATTTTAACATGGGCCATCATAACCCAGCGATTGGGACGGGCCAGCTCCCGGAAAGGCTGCTCGTCTTCCGGGGCAATCTCCGACAGCACCGGCAGATCAAAATGGCTGTCCGGGGTGGTCGGGCCAAGCCCCGGATAGTGTTTCAGGCAACCGACAATCCCGGTGGATTCCAGACCTTCCAGATAGGCAGCAGCCCGCTCAATGACGGTGTTCGCGTCTTGTCCAAGCGTGCGTCCCAAAAGGCCATTTCTGCTGTTTCCCCGGTTCAGGTCCACCACAGGAGCAAAATTCACATCCACTCCGAAGCGTCCCAACAAATGACCGGATTCTCTGCCAAAAGCAACCAGATCTTCATGGTCTCCCATGGCCGGTACGTCTCCGATGATTTTCCTGAACCGATTCACGAGTCCCCCCTCAAAATCAACCGCTATGAAAGTATCCTGTCCTGCGGCGGTTTTGATATCAGAAATCAATCTGTTCAATTGACATTCCCGGTCAACATTTTCCGAAAAAAGAATGACTCCTCCGGGACGCACTGTTTCAAGAAAACTCCTGTCCGAATCCATCAGTTGCGTTCCGGTCACGGATACAATCATTTGTCTGCCGTAAGGAATCAGTTTCTTGCTGTCAATTTCCATGGATTACACGCCTTCCTTCAGTCGGGCAAGGAAATTCAGTGCTTCCAGAGGGGTCAGGCTGTCCACATCCGTATTTTTCAATTCCACCAGTACCGGGTGATCGTCCCAGTTGAAAAGAGGACGCTCTTCCGCTTTTCTAAGTGGAGGACCAGCAATTTTGGGCTCTCCGTTCAGTGTAAATTCATTTTTTTCAATGTTTGCCAGCACTTCAAAGGCTCGTGTAATGACCGCTCTTGGAATTCCGGCCAGTCGGGCCACCTGAATTCCATAGCTTTTGTCTGCTGCCCCTGCCACAATTTTCCTGAGAAACAGCAGCTCGTTGTTCCATTCCTTGACCACTACATTCAAATTGACAATATTCTGAAACAGCTTGTCGATATCCGTCAATTCATGATAGTGAGTGGCGAAGAATGTTCTGGGGCACTTTTCTTCTTTTTCCGCGAGAAATTCAGTAATCGCCCACGCCAGTGACAACCCGTCAAAGGTCGCTGTCCCCCGCCCCACCTCGTCCAGAATAATCAGGCTCCTTTCGGTGGCATTGCGAAGAATATTCGCGGTCTCCACCATTTCCACCATGAACGTGGATTCTCCTCCGGTGAGGTTGTCGGAAGAACCGACACGGGTGAATATCCGATCGGTCAATCCGATCACCGCCCTTCTCGCCGGGACAAAACAACCCATGTGGGCCATCAGTGTAATCAAAGCGTTCTGACGGAGATACGTGGATTTTCCTCCCATATTGGGTCCGGTGATGATGGCGAGACGGCGGCTTGCATCCAGATCAGTATCGTTGGGGACAAAATGCTCTCCCTCAATAAGCTCCACAACGGGATGACGGCCCTGTTCAACATATATCCTGTTCTCCGGGACCACTTCCGGCCTGCGATAATCTCGTTCCAGCGAAAGGAAAGCAAAACATGCCAACGTGTCCACCACCCCCACAGTGTCCGCCGTTTCCAGGATAGCCCTTCGATGACCCGACACCTCCGCTACAAGGCTGTTGAAGGTTTCCGTCTCAATTTCGAGGATACGTTCCTCTGCGTGGAGTACCTGCTCCTCAAAAACCTTCAATTCCGGCGTAATGAACCGTTCCGCGTTTACAAGTGTCTGCTTTCTGTCGTAGCCTTCCGGTGTCTTCCCCCTGAGGCTGGCTTTTGAAATTTCAATGTAGTAACCGAATACCTTGTTGTACTTGATTTTCAGTGAAGGTATTCCAGTTTTTCCCCGTTCTTTCTGCTCCAGTTCCCCCATTGCGGTGCGAACATTGCGGGCGATTCCCCGCAGCCGGTCCAGTTCATCTGAAACACCCGCCCGTATCATTCCCGGTCCTTTCAATCTCGGTGCCGTCTCCTCCAATACCGAATCCAGTTTCAGAAAAACAGATTCCAGATCATGAAACCCGGCCCGTAACTCATGGAAAGGCGCATCATCCAGTACTTCCTGAAGCAGGGGAATGGCTCCCAAAGCCTTCTTCAACACGGTGAGTTCAGGCGGGGAAACGGTCCCCAGGGTCACCCGGGTAATGATCCTTTCCATATCACCGATCATGGACAAGTGGTCCCGAATTTTTCCCAGTTTCTGCGGGGCATCCAGGAACCACTCGACCACTGAAAGCCGACTTTCAATTTCCCCGGCATCTTTCAACGGGAATTGAATCCAGTCCACCAGTTTTCTCTGCCCCATCGGAGAAATGGTACGGTCCAGTGCCCAGAGCAGGCTTCCGTTTCGTTTTCCGGTGGCCGCAGACGTGAACAACTCCAGATTCTTTCTGGTTACAGGGTCCACAATCAACTGACGGCTCTCCTCACTGTACACCAGTCCCCTTACTGCGAAATTCCTCGTTTTATAGTTTTCTTCAAGGTAGTGAAAATATCCGCCAAGCGCACGCAAGGCATGTTTTTTTCCTTTGATGCCGAATCCGGCCACTGTGGAGACTTCAAACAACTCTCTGACCCGTTCCGCTGCCATCCTGCTTTCAAATGCACCCTCATCAAATTCATTGATCATCGGAGAAAAGTTTCTAAAATCAGACAGCATGGCGCTGGACACAACCCCAAACGGTGCCACAATCTCCCTGGGCACCAGCAATTGGATCTTCTGGGAAAGGATAGAAACGGGAACCTCCATCAATCGGCACTCCCCCGTTGTGGGATCGCCAAACACCAGACCAGCCTTTTTTTCGTCCGCATAAATCGAGAGCAGACCATGACCGGCGGTGTTTTCGTCCGTGTTCAGATGGGAAGTAGCCGGGGTCAGCACGGTCACCACGGCCCGCTTCACGACTCCCTTTGCCAGTTTCGGATCTTCCACCTGTTCACATACGGCGACCTTGAATCCGGCTTTCAGAAGTTTTGCCGCGTAGGTTTCGTAAGCATGCCATGGAACCCCGCACATTGGCGCTTCTCCAAACGTCCCCTTGCCCCGCTTTGTCAGTGTAATCTCAAGGGTTCTGGACGCCTTGATCGCGTCATCGAAAAACATCTCATAAAAATCTCCCATTCTGAAAAACAGGATGTGATCCGGGTACTCTTCTTTTGCTTCCATAAACTGCCTGAGTGCCGGGGTTAATCTGGTTTTATCGATGGCCAATTGCATGCTCCTGATGGCTTCATTCCAAACTCTAATGGTGAACAATTGTACCACAGAAGGCGGCTTCGCCGCCGTGGATAGTGCGAGGCAAGCACAGAAAAAGAATGGGACTCACCGGTAGAGATCGCAGAGTACGCCGAGAGGGAGAAGGAAGAGGAGAAGACGATTTATCACAAAGGCACAAAGGTCAGATAAGATGGAGGAGTATACAAAACACGCATACGACTTTCTTTTTCTGTCAGAACACAGAACACGGTCGCCGGAGGCGAACAGAACACTTTCACCCCGTCTCCCTGAACGCAACGTTCAGGGAGACGGGGTGAAACTCAGAACAGTTCCCAGTTACCATCCGGCATATGCCGAACCCTTTTCAGCAGTCCGGTACTGAAGATGACAAGTGCGTACTGGCGTT
>PFTO01000083.1:0-14727 GCA_002789615.1 Acidobacteria bacterium CG_4_9_14_3_um_filter_49_7
AATGGTTTCGTCAGGATTTCTCAATGAAGTCTCCGGGTTGATGAAACGGTATGGCTACAAGGATTACCATGCTTTCAAGGCGATTGGGTACCGTGAGATGATGCTGGTTGCCGAAGGAAGAGGGTCAATGGAGGATGCGGTGGAGCGAATCAAGCGGAGCACTCGAAGATTTGCAAAGAGGCAATTCACCTGGTTCAAGGGTCAGGCAGTCCAGTGGTTTCGGGTTGATCCACTGTTGGGGAAAATACCAGTTGCAGAAATTCATAATTTCATTAAGATAAAGATAAGAAATGTGGGAGAGGAAGCATAATGGAATCAAAACCCGCACCGATCAATATTCAGGATGATTTCCTGAATAGAATCCGGAAAGAAAAACTGGGGGTCCATATTTTTCTTGTAAATGGGAAAAAACTCATTGGAAAGGTTAAAGCGTTTGACCGTTTTACGGTTCAGTTGGTGAATGGAAACTCGGAACAGCTGGTTTTCAAGCATGCCATTGCCAGTATCATGACTGCCGACACGGGGACCCTCCATGACTGAGATGAAGAAAGTTGAGTTCATCCGAAATATTCAATTCTTTTCCGATCTTGAGGACGACAACCTTCACGACATTCTTCGTCATTGTCATGAAATCAATGTGGACAAGGGCGAAGTGATCGTCAGCGAGAATACACCAGGTGATGCCCTCTATGTGATCGTAGGAGGAGAAGTAAAGGTTACGATGATCTCCAATGAAGGAAAAGAGATCATCCTCTCCACATTGCAGAAGGGAGAGTTTTTTGGTGAAATGAGTTTGCTGGACGGCTCAACTCGCTCGGCAAATGTCATCAGCATGTCTTCCAGTTCGCTGCTGAAATTGGCCCGGGCAGATTTCCTGAATCACATTCTTCCTAACCCGGACATTGCTGCCGGTATTCTTGCAGTACTCTCCAGGCGGCTCAGGGCAGCCAACGAGAGAATCATAAATCTCATCTCTCTTGATGCATTTGACCGTCTGGCCCGTTATTTTCAGAAAGAAGCGGCCGCAAAAGGCCGACCACTTATTGATGGAAGTGTAGTATTTGACAGGCTTCCGCAGAGCGATATTGCCGCGACAATTGGAAGTTCCCGGGAAACTGTTACCCGGATGATCAAGGAAATGGTGGAACTGGGTTATATCGCTGTTTCCGGTCGCAGCATTATCCTGAAGCGGGATTATGATGAAAAATTATCTATTCGGCACGAGGAATCATGAAAGAAGAATACTCAAACAAGCGCGCTTGCGTCCGTCTGGACTCTCAAATCCAGGTGGATTTTTCTCTGGACGATGAAGTCAGCATTCTCTATTCTTACAATCTGAGCCTGGAGGGCATGTTTCTTGAAACAGTGTGCCCCTACCCGGAAGGGACACGGTTTGCGGTACGGTTCAACCTCCCAGGTTCTTCCAAGACAATCCATTCAGTGGTGGAAGTAGTGTACAGTCTGGAAGAAACGCATGATGAGGGGGACTGGCAGCTTCCGGGCATGGGCGTTCATTTTGTGGCGTTGGATCTTGACGACCGTGAACTGATCTCAAGATTTCTGAGTGAGGAAGACCGCTCCGTCAGAAGGACGGCCCCTGAAGAATGACCACATTCAGTCGGTAAATTCTCCATAAATTTTCTTGGTATCGATTTTCGTCTCGGTTGCGGTCTCTTTACCTTTCCAGAAAATCATGGCATTCAACATTCTCTTCAATATCCCAGGTGTATCTTTCTCTTGAACAGGTCGGGTGCTTTCGGAATACTTGAGAGCGGAGAATACAATTGCGGTCTCGTCCTTGTCAGGTGTGTAGGAAATATCGCGGACAGGTTGGCTGAAGATATACCAGTTGGAAACAATACGGATGTGATGTTCCCCCGGTTTTATGTTATGTATTTGAAGGAGCCGTCCAGTGCCGGGTGCTGCTACCGGAACCTTGGTACCGTCAATAGAGAGTTCAAACGGATGTTTCATCTTTCGCGAAAAGTATATGACCAGGGTGTGGTTTTTTACGCCGATCTTTTGCATTTCATTGACCTTCATTGGTCCACAGGCTGTCGCAGAAAGAACGGCAACAAATAACGTCAGCAGGATATGTTTTTTCACGGTCACCTCCAGTACTGGAAATATAGCACAGCACTTTTGTCTTGTAAATCCATGACGACGTGTGTGCACGGTCGATACGAATAAGAACAGGGAGTTGCCTGTTTTTATCTTTGCTCAACCTTCTCAGTTCTACGCTTGTGAATTTACTTGAGCGTTGTTTTCGGGTATACTTCTCGAGATATGAAAAAGGCATTGATTGTCGCAGGTTTTGTTGCAGTGGCGGGTCTCGTATTTGCCGCAGGCCTTTGGTTTACATTGGTTTCTGCCGTACGTGGCGGAGTTGTGACTGTTCCGGACGTGACGGGTGTCCCGATGTCTGTAGCGGAACGACGACTGGAAGAGGTAGGCCTCCATGGAACAGCGGGGGAGAGGCGAACGGTTTATTCGGATTTTGTGAGGATGGGCGCGATTGCAATCCAGGATCCCGCAGCGGGCAGCCTGGTGAAACCTGCCAGAGTTGTGGATCTTGTGCTGAGTCGGGGTTCCAAACGGGAAGTCATCCCGGACCTTACGGGCCTGACGCTTTCCAATGCAGCTGAAATGATCAGCAAGTACCAATTGCGCTTAACAAGCGTGGCCAGAGTCTATGGCAGTCGCCCCCAGGGAACTGTGGTTTCTCAGACTCCAAGTCCTGGAAGTTCAGGAATTGTGGATAATCGGATTAAACTTCTGGTCAGTCGCGGTGAAGAATCAAGACAGTTTCTGATGCCGGATTTCCGGGGCCAGTTGCTGGTCAATGCGAAGAAAGAGCTGACACGTCAGGGAATTCGCTTTGTAGTTAAAACCTTCGCCAACCAGATTGAGGATGAAAATGTCCTTTTTGTTCGGGATCAGTATCCTCTTCCTGGCTTCAAAACTTTAACCGAGCAGACTGTGACGCTGCAGGTGGTTGAAAGGGAGGCATTTTGAAAGTGATTTCGCCATCGATTCTTTCGGCTGATTTTACTCGCCTGGGAGAGCAGTTGGAGCTTCTATTGTCTGAGGGAATGGAATATGTGCATGTGGATGTTATGGACGGACATTTTGTTCCCAATATTACCATTGGTCCTCTGGTTTGTGATGCCGTGAAGCGGGCAGTCCCCACAGTAAAAATGGATGTCCACCTGATGATAGAAAAACCCGGTGAATATATTGACGTGTTTGCGGAAACCGGTCCTGAGATTATTTATGTTCATGTAGAAGCAGCACATCACCTGGACAGGCTTGTAAGTCAGATTCAGCAGAAGGGAATCCGGGCAGGAGTGGTGCTGAATCCGGCATCACCGCTTTCTCTTCTGGAGCACCTGCTACCCGTGGTGGATGCTGTATTGGTTATGTCTGTGAATCCCGGTTTTGGAGGCCAGTCGTTTATACCTTATTGCCTTGACAAGATTCGTCGTCTTGATGAATTGCGGAAAGCCGGAAAGCTTTCATTTGTTATTGCCGTTGATGGCGGACTTACGTTGGAAAACGTTTCTGAAATTTCAGCAGCCGGAGCCAATCTGATGGTGGCCGGATCGGCTGTTTTCCACGGAAATCCCGGAACTAATTTCAGAAAATTAACAGAGATCTTGAATAGAACGAGGTGACATATGCGCAGATTATTGCTGGTTTCCCTTGCCCTTTTGCTGGTTATGGGCGGATGTAGAAAGAAAGTTGACTCAAAGCTCTGGAATGGTGGAAAAGAAGTACCGGTTGCTCAAGTTTATCAAAAGGGTCTGACATATTTGTCTGATGGAAAATATGCAAAGGCCAGACAGTATTTTCAGTTGATTATTGATAATGCGGCAAATTCAAAAGAATTTTCCAAAGCCAAACTGGGTATTGCCGATGCCGAATTCTTTGATCTGGAGAGAGGGGCCGGAGACGCCCTCGCCGATTATGAATCATTTCTGGTGTATTTCCCGAGAAACGAAGATGCTCCTTACGCTCAGTACATGGTGGGCATGTGCTATTACTCACAGATTTCCACACCGGACAGAGATCAGTCATTTTCACATCAGGCGATTGAAGCATTTGAAAAACTTCGCCAGAAATACCCGTTATCTCCCTACAGCAAGCTCAGCGAGGAAAAGATCAAAGCATGCTGGCAGAGACTTGCAGAACACGAATTTGATGTTGGCGTTTTTTACTATAAAGCTCGCAGTTATCTCGCTTCGTCAGGGAGATTCGAATACCTTCTGGATCACTATCTCAGCTATCTCAATGATCAGGAAAAAGAGGAAACGTACTATTATTATGGGCGGTCTCAATTTGAGATGACCAGGTACGACAAGGCGGCGCGGTATTATCGACTGTTGCTGAAAGAGTTTCCTAAGACACTGTATCATGACCAGGTATCTGCGGAGCTGGCCGATATTGAAAGCGGTAAGCTGGAGAAAGAAAAAAAGGAAAAAATTGATAAATTTCTGAAAGAACACAATATCAAAATAAAGCCAAATAAAAAGCCGGGGGAGACAGAAAAGAAGGACCCTGCCGGCAAGTGACAGTGGTTTCAGGAGAAAATAATGATAGAGTTTGTGGATTTTGCCCGGGTGGAGCACTTGCTCGAACCCGAAGAGAAAATAGTCTACGATACGGTGCATGCATTTGTTCGGGACCGAATAAAGCCGGACATAGCCGGTCATTTTGAGGAGGGCACTTTCCCCATCCATCTGGTGAGGGAAATGGGTGAACTGGGGCTTCTTGGTTCCACGCTCCACGAATACGGGGGGGCGGGTCTATCCAATGTTGCTTACGGGTTGATTAATCAGGAACTGGAAAGGGGAGACAGCGGTATCCGGAGTTTTGCCTCTGTTCAGAGTTCGCTGGTCATCTTTCCAATCCATGCTTTCGGTTCTGATGAGCAGAAGGCACGATTCCTTCCAAAGCTGGTCCTTGGTGAAAGCATCGGCTGTTTCGGGTTGACTGAGCCCGATTACGGGTCTAATCCCGGTGGAATGAGAACACGGGCGGTTAAGTCAGGGAATCACTGGGTACTCAATGGCACAAAAATGTGGATTACCAACGGATCAATTGCGGATGTCGCGGTGGTATGGGCGGCAACCGAAGAAGGAATTCGGGGATTTCTTGTGGAAAAAGGAATGAAGGGCTTCTTTGCGCCTGAAATAAAGCACAAAATGAGCCTGCGTGCTTCTGTTACGTCCGAACTTGTTTTCGAGGATGTTGAGGTGCCTGATGAGAACTGTCTGCCCGGAGCATTGGGGCTGAAGTCCCCGCTGATGTGTTTGACCCAGGCACGATATGGTATCGGCTGGGGCGCTCTGGGGGCCGCGATGGATTGCTATAACACGGCCGTGGAGTATGCAAAATCGCGGATTCAATTTGACGTTCCCATTGGCCGGTTCCAACTTGTGCAGGCCAAGCTGGCGAAAATGCTGACTGAGATCACCAAGGGACAGCTTCTGGCACTCCAGATCGGCAGGTTGAAGGATGAAAACCAGGTGGAGCATTATCAGATATCAATGTTGAAGATGAATAACGTGAGCACGGCACTGGATGTTGCGCGGGAGGCTCGGGATATTCTGGGAGCCAATGGTATTTCCCTGGAGTATCCGGTTTTCCGTCATATGTGTAATCTGGAGTCGGTCAAAACCTACGAAGGTACACAAGATATTCACACTCTGGTTCTGGGCCATTACATTACGGGGATTCCAGCGTTTGAACCTGGAAGAAAGGAAAAAAATTAACTGCTCCCTGAAAGTTCTAAATTTTGTATTTTCTTCTTTGAGTGACTGATGAATGATCATTTTGTCAGCGCTTTGGTATTTTGTCTCAAATAAAGAGGTTGACATTTCTTGTTTGCTTTTTTAAGCTGTTTATAAATAAAAGGAAGCAGGTGCCAAAACCGATGGTAATGAAATTTGGTGACATGTTATTGGACGCAGGATTAATCCAGAAAAAACAACTGGAAGAGGCTCTGGGTGTGCAGAAGACCGAAGGTGGGCGGCTGGGTTATATTTTGACGAAACTGGGCTTTATCAGTGACGAAGAGGTCACCAGTTTCCTCAGCCGTCAGTACGGGATTCCAGCCGTTAACCTGGATCACTTTGAGATCAGTGAGGATGTGATCAAACGAATACCGGTGGACGTGGCCCAACGTTACTCAATTATTCCCCTGAGCCGAACCGGTTCCACTCTTACAGTAGCCATTGCCGACCCCACTAATATCTATGCGCTGGATGACCTGAAATTCATTACAAACCTGAACATTGAGCCGGTCGTGGCTTCCGAGTATTCCATCCGAAAAGCGATTGAGAAATACTACGAGACTGAAGCAGCTATGGAGTTGCGCAAGGTAATGGAAGACCTTGCGGAAATTGATGAAGAAGAGCTTGAGGTTATTGAAGATGATGATGAACTGGATATCGAGAGCCTTGAAGCCTCAAGCGTGGAGGCACCGGTTGTCCGGCTGGTCAATTCAATTCTGACAGATGCGGTACGAAGGGGCGCCAGCGACATTCACGTAGAACCCTATGAGAAGGAATTGAGGATTCGGTTCAGAATCGATGGTATCCTCCACGAGATCATGAAACCACCGCTGAAAATGCGGGACGCAATTTGTTCCAGAATCAAGATTATGTCGAAACTGGATATTGCAGAAAAACGGTTGCCCCAGGATGGCCGCATCAAACTCAAAATGAAACTCGAGAGTAAACGTAAAGAGTTGGATTTTCGTGTTTCCGTTCTTCCCACCTTGTTTGGGGAAAAGATCGTGATGAGAATTCTGGATTCGGACATGCTCATGCTGGATATGACGAAGCTGGGGTTTGAACCGGAGAGTCTGGAAAATTTTCAGATGGAAGTAACCAAGCCCTATGGGATGGTGCTGGTTACCGGGCCCACGGGAAGCGGTAAAACCAACACATTATATTCGTCGATCAGTTTGCTCAATAAGCCGGAGACAAATATCATGACTGCGGAAGACCCGGTGGAATTCAATCTGCGAGGAATCAACCAGGTAAATGTTCGGGAAGAAATCGGATTAACTTTTGCTGCTGCGCTGCGGTCTTTTCTGCGCCAGGATCCGAACATTGTCCTCGTGGGCGAGATCCGTGATTTTGAGACTGCCGAAATTGCGATCAAGGCTGCTCTTACCGGTCACCTTGTATTGTCCACTCTTCATACCAACGATGCGCCAAGTACAATCAGCCGTTTGATGAATATGGGAATCGAGCCATTTCTGGTGGCCACTTCAGTTAACCTCATCTGTGCCCAGCGGCTGGTACGTCGGGTTTGTACCCAATGCAAAGAAGAAGTGAAAATTCCTAAGAAAACTTTGCTGAGAATCGGGTATAATGAAGATGAAATTGATAAGGTCAATGTGTCTAAGGGCAGTGGATGTGATCGGTGCAGTGGAACCGGCTACAAGGGCAGAGTCGGTTTGTACGAGGTCATGCAGATTACAAACGAGATGAGAGAACTGATCTTGAGTGGCGCAACTGCAATGGATTTGCGACGTCAGGCAACGAAAGACGGAATGATTACCCTGCGTCGAAGCGGCTTGATCAAGATCATGAATGGTCAGACCAGTATTGAAGAAGTTTTGCGAGAGACCGTCCTCTAGACGGAAGGGGAGAATATGGACGTTACGCTAACACAGCTCTTAAAAACAATGGTTGAGCAGAATGGAACGGACTTGCACATTACGACAAATTCTCCTCCCCAGATTCGTCTCAATGGAAAGTTGATTCCGTTGAAACTGGCTCCCTTCACACCGACAGATACAAAAAAGATGATTTATTCCATCTTGAATGACTCCCAGAAACAACGGTTCGAGGAACAGCTGGAACTTGATTTCTCTTTCGGAATTAAGAACCTGGCCCGCTTCCGTGCAAATGTCTTTTACCAGAGGGGTGCCGTCGCCGGTGCATTCAGGCTGATTCCATACGAAATCCGGAGCTTCGATGAACTTGGCGTTCCAAGAATCATTTCGCATCTTTGTGATTTACCAAGAGGCCTGATTCTCGTAACGGGACCCACAGGCAGCGGAAAGTCGACCACCCTGGCATCCATGATTGACAAAGTGAATTCAGACAGAAGTGAACATATTATCACCATTGAAGACCCGGTGGAATATCTGCATTCCCACAAGAAATGTATCATAAACCAGCGGGAGGTTCATACGGACACAAAATCCTTCAGCCGGGCGCTGCGTGCGGCCCTGAGGCAGGACCCTGACGTGGTGCTGGTAGGAGAGATGCGGGATCTTGAAACAGTGGAAACAGCTCTGACCATAGCCGAAACCGGCCATTTAACTTTCGCGACGCTGCACACCAATTCAGCGGTGCAGACCATCAACCGAGTAATCGACATTTTCCCCGCGCATCAGCAAACGCAGATTCGAACTCAGCTTTCTTTTGTTCTGGAAGCTGTACTCTGCCAGTCTTTGCTGCCAACAGCAAATGGTAAGGGCAGGTGTCTGGCAATGGAAATCCTGATTCCAAACGCTGCTGTCCGAAACTTGATTCGGGAAGACAAGATTCACCAGATTTACGCGACGATGCAGACTGGCCAGCTGACGCATGGCATGTTGACGTTCAACCAATCGTTGGCGAGCCTGTACTTTCAGGGGGAAATCACGAGGGAAGTTGCAGTTGCCCGATCTTCCAGCAAGGAAGAATTGCTTGACATGATGAATCGAGGGGTAGGGGCTGTGGACATGAAACCGGCGCCAGAGCGACCGAATCGAAATCCAAAGATTAAATATACATAGGTCAGGAGGGATGTATGATTTTTGAATATACGGGGAGAACGCGATCCGGTGAAGCCCGAACTGGAGAGATCAAGGCGATGCATCGTGAAGAAGCCATTGCCCTTCTGAGAAAGCAGAACATTGTGGTCACTGCGATCAAGGAAAAGGAAGCTACCGGGCTTTCCAAACTTTCCTTTGGTGGCAGCGTCTCAGTGAAGGACCTGGCCATTTTTACCAAACAATTTTCTGTGATGATTGACGCAGGGCTTCCCCTCGTCCAGTGTCTGGAAGCGCTGGCCTCTCAGCAGGAAAACAATTTCTTCCAGAAGACGCTTTTTGAAATCCGGGGGGATGTGGAAACCGGCATGACATTGGCAGATTCTATGGAAAAGCACCCGAAAGCATTTGACAACCTTTATGTCAACATGATTGCGGCAGGCGAAGCCGGTGGTATTCTGGATATCATCATGCAACGGCTCTCAATCTACATTGAAAAGGCTTACAAACTGAAAGCAGCTTTCAAATCTGCCATGGTGTATCCCACCACGGTTTTCACGTTTGCCATTCTGATTGTGGCGATTATTCTCTGGAAAGTTATTCCAGCCTTTGCCGGCATGTTCAGGAGCATGGGTGCGGAATTGCCTCTCCCAACCCGAATTGTCGTGGCGTTATCTAATTTCATGGTCTCATTCGGTTGGCTTTTGATCGTTTTCATTGTGGTGGCGGTAATAGGTGTCCGTCAATATTATAAAACAAACGGCGGGCGGCACATGATTGATGGACTGCTGTTGAAGGCGCCGATCCTTGGCACTATCTTGCGAAAGATTGCGGTGGCCCGGTTCAGCCGAACCCTTTCCACACTGGTGTCCTCCGGTGTTCCTATCCTGGAAGGCCTGTACATTACTGCAAAGACTTCGGGCAATGCCATTATTGAGGACGCTGTTCTCTCTACACGAAAGTCTGTTGAGGAGGGAAAGACAATATCAGACCCCCTGAAGGACTCGGGGGCATTTCCACCGATGGTTACGCAGATGGTCACTGTCGGGGAGGCCACCGGCGCCCTGGATACTATGCTGTCCAAAATTGCGGATTTCTATGAGGACGAGGTTGATACTGCGGTGGCGAGCCTGATGTCCCTTATGGAACCGGTTATGATCATGTTTCTGGGAGGTCTGGTTGGCGGAATCGTGGTATCCATGTATCTGCCCATATTCAAGATCATTACTCTGGTGAAGTAGATTTTCTTGCAAGTTGGATATTCCCGCCTGAAAGGGAATGGGAAAACAGGTAATTGAGCAATGTCTGGCACAGAGAAGAATAGGCTGCCTTTGGGCGATGAAGTTTCGGGATTGCGTTTTTTTCTGTCTCGGTCTTTGACAGCCCTGTTGATTCTGGTTATCATTTCACTCTTAAAGGTCTTTGAGCCGGAACTGGCGAATTTTTCAATGATTGTGGTTTTTTTTCTGTTCTACATTTCGATAATGGTTCTCTGCTTTATTTCCGGAATTCGGCGATACTATCTGATACTTCTTATGACAGATGCTGCATTCATTACCTGGGTGGTTTATCTTACGGGGAGTCAGGACAGCCAGTTCCAGTTCCTCTATCTGGTCCTGGTCATATTCGGAGGATTTTACCTGAAGCGGGAGAGTCTTCATCTGCTGGCAGCGATTGCAATCGCGCTTTTCTCACTTCTTCTGATCTTAGAGTATCTTGCTGTCATCCCGTTGATGGGTGCCCATGCGATGTCGGAGACTCAGGTTCCCTACACGATCGGTGTTAATTTCGCTGCGATTTTTCTGGTTTCACTGATTATTGGAGTTTTATCGGTTCGCATCCGCCGACTGACCGGACAGGTGGAGTTGAAAGAGAAACGGTTGAGGGAAATTACCATTCTGAAAAACCAGATTGTAGATTCTGTCCCCAGTGCAATGCTGACCACAAATGCCAATTTCCAGGTGACGTTTATGAACAATGTTGCCCGTGAATTTCTTCGTATGAATCAGCTATTTGATGAAGTAAAGCTTATGAATAATGATGTTAACGATTTTCTTCCGGTATCCAAGATTCTCCTGGAATCGGATGATGGTCGAATGCAACGGGGGGAGCACGAATTTGAAAACGGAACCATCATTGGTCTGAACATGACGAAGATGTATAGCAGCGGGAAATTTACTGGCCTCTTGATCCTGTTCCGGGATTTGACTGAGTGGCGAGCGATGGAAAAGAGCGTGTTGTTCAAGAACAGTCTCATGTCCCTGGGTGAAATGGCGGCTGGAATTGCACATGAAATCCGCAATCCACTTGCGTCGATTCAGGGTGCCGTACAACTCCTTAGAGAACAGGACACATCGAAACAGGCTGACGAATTGTACGAGATTATTCGACAGGAATTGGCCAGGTTGGGGAACACAATCCAGGATTTTCTCAGCTTTACCAGGGAGAATGGCCCAATGGCAGAACCCGCCAACGTCTGTCGACTGGTCGCCGAAGTAACCAATTTGTTCGAGAAAGGTTGCAAAGAGGGAATTGAGTTATCTGTTTCCCCCGATGCGTATACAGGTGAGGCGTGGGTTAAATGTGAGCGGGGCAAATTCAAGCGCGTCATCTGGAACATCCTGAAGAATGCCGAGAAGGCGGTGCAGTATCAGGACTCGAAACGGATCAGCGTAGACATTGAGATGGGAATTCCTGAAATTACAATCCGAATTTCAGACAATGGGAAAGGGATTCCGGACAAAATTCGTGAGAGAATTTTTCAACCCTATTTCTCAACATTTGCCAAAGGGTTCGGTCTGGGTCTGTCCATTTCCAAGAGCATTGTGGAGGAAATGGGAGGCAGGATTGAAGTCGGTGGCACCTTTGGGGAAGGTGCTGTTTTTTCAATTGCAATTCCCCGTTGTGACAGACTTGCAGAGGAGATCTCTCCATGAATATAAGCCGACTGTTGCTGGTTGATGACGAAAAGAGCCTGCTCTTGATCATGTCACAGGCCCTGGATTCACAGGTGGAGGAAATACAGCAGGCTGAAACGGCGGAACAGGCCCTGGAAATCATGGAGAAAGATGATTTTGATCTTGTGATTACAGATCTCAAACTGCCGGGATTGTCCGGGCTGGATTTGTTCCAGGAGGCAAGGAATCGTGGATGTCAATCTGACTTTATCATCATAACAGCTTTTGCGTCCGCCGCTTCCGCAATCCAGGCATTAAAACTGGGTGCTGCAGATTACCTGATGAAACCGTTCGATATTGAAGAACTGAGAATTGTAGTGAAAAGAGTGTTGTCCCATCGCTCCATGCGGGAAGACGTGAAGACATTGAAACGGCAGTTGATGGAAGACGTGGATAAGGGTGGGATTATCGGCAAGAGCCACGAAATGAGCAACCTCTTGCACATGGTTCAGCAAGCTGCTCCCACCGATCTTGCAGTTCTGATTACAGGTGAAAGTGGAACAGGTAAAGAACTGGTGGCCAAAGCTGTTCATCGAAACAGCAAACGAAAAGAGGCACGCTTTTTGTCCGTTAACTGTGCGGCGCTGCCGGAATCACTGCTGGAAGCTGAATTGTTTGGGGTTGTCAAAGGTGCCTACACCGGGGCGGTTTCCTCGCGTAAGGGGCTCTTTGAGCTATCCGACGGAGGCACGCTGTTTCTGGATGAAATCGGTGAGATGCCGTTTAGTATGCAATCGAAACTGCTGAGGGTTTTGCAGGAATTCGTGATTCGCCGAGTTGGCGGTGAACGGGACATCCATGTGGACGTTCGAATTGTTGCGGCCACCAACCGAAACCTTGAAGAATTAATAAAGGCTAAGCAATTTCGTCAGGATCTGTATTTTAGAATTAATGTATTCCAGCTGCATTTGCCATCGTTGAGGGACAGACAGGAAGATATCGCATTGCTGACGGAATATTTTATCAAGAGAATCAGCAATAGACTGGAAATAAAGCCCCCCAAATTAAGTCCGGAGGCACTGGGACGTTTGGAAAGCTACAATTGGCCCGGGAATATCCGGGAGCTTGAAAATGTCATTGAGCGTGTACTGGCCTTTTCACCCGGTGAGATAGTTCTGCCGGAGCAATTGCCGGATGAGATCAATCAGGGCCCCGGTTCATTGTCCGAAGTGTCGCTTTCGGACAAAGGAATGGATGTGGAAAAGGAATTGCGTCATGTCCGCTACCTCTACATGGTTAAGGCAATGGAGAAATGCGAGGGAAGAATGGGAGAAGCTGCATCCCTGCTTGGTATGACATTTCGCTCGTTCCGGTACCATTTTCACAAACTTTGTGATGAATTTGGAATGAACCCGGGACCTGTCGAATAGCTTCAATCCGCGAAACAGTCTGATTCTGCGGTATAATGAAAAGTGATGTCCGAGGAGAAGAATTTGGAAGAACTGCATAGCAAGAAAGAAGAACAATTGGAAGAGTCGGGATCGGTGGAGACAAAGGTCAAGAAACTTCCGGCCTATCTTCGATACTGGGGGTTGAAAAAATATCCCTTCGCTCTTGCACCGGATCCATCCATGATTTACATGAGCAAGCAGCATCAGGAATGCCTGGTGCGGTTGAAATTTGCCGTTGTTTCCGGCAAGGGTGGGGCATTGCTCATTTCCGAAAATGCGGGAGATGGAAAGACAACACTTCTTAACAAATTCATGCAAACCATAGAAGAGGATGTGGGTACTGATGTTCGAATTGCCTTTCTGGATCATCCTACTCTGTCGGTGAACGAGATGTTGGGAGAGATTGCCCGCCAGTTTGGGGTCGACGAATTTGATACAGCAGATAAAATCAGTATTCTCAACAATATGAGGGCCAAACTGACGGAATTGAACCAGAATGACGTCAAGTGTATTGTAGTCATTGATGAAGGCCAGATGCTCGCGCATAACCCGGAAATGCTGCAGGAGCTTCGAATCTTGATGAACCTGGTTTACAACGGCTCTTTTCTTCTGAGTTTCATCTTGTCCGGCCAAAAACCTCTGGAACCGGCTATTCGGAACATGCCGGAATTCTGGCAACGTCTTCCGGTACGGTTTTTTCTGCGAAATCTGGATTTTCCGGACACAAAAAGGCTTATTTCCCACCGGATTCAACTTTCTGGAGGAGACAGCTCAAAGATTTTCAGTGAGACAGCACTGAAGGGCATTTACAATTTCTCTGAAGGCTGTCCCCGGGTAATTTTGTCTATTTCGGACCTGACGCTGGTAATCGGCCATTCGATGTACTCGAAAAAAGTCGACTTTGCCGAGGTATCGGAGGCCTGCGGTGACATGAACAAAGGTGGGGAGAGCTATCATTATTTCAACTACCTGAACGATGATCGGCTGGATGCCAGTGAAGCCAGGAAACAGAAATGTCCTTTCTGTGAATCATTGATTGATGATGGACTGATCTATTGTCCAAACTGTAATTTTTTGATAGACAAACAGATAACTCCCAGCGCTATTCAGTGCATCCACTGTGGGGTTTTGAATAAACCGGGTTCTACCCTGTGCTCTTTCTGTGGAAAGATTTTAATGGTAGAATGTCCTTTCTGTGGGGCGCACAACCCTCCTGCTCGCAGGCAGTGCGGTGCGTGCGGGTATGCGTTAACCAAGCAGGTGGGCCCGAATCCGGCAGATGAGCTGAAGCGGATGCTGAACAGCGGAGAGTTGGCGGGGCACATGAACGTGTCCAAGGTGCGGGACATGTTCGCAAAGGAAGAACCATTATTGTTGATCGGGATTCAGTCAAAATGGCTCAGGAAGCTTCCCAGTATTCGGGTTTTTCGGAACGAGCGCCAGATCAAGCGGTTCAACGGAGCGGTGATTGTGACGGATCAGGGTATCAGCATGGTAGGGAACAAGAATTCCCACCATGTGCCTTACTTCCATACTGAACGAGTGGAACGAACAGTGGGGAAGTCTACGATGCTGATGATTACGTTGCGAGAAGTACATGAAA
>PFTO01000083.1:14736-18342 GCA_002789615.1 Acidobacteria bacterium CG_4_9_14_3_um_filter_49_7
CTTTATCCCGTTATATTACGAGTGTTCAGGAGGATAGGGAATGAATAAGTACGTATATTATTTTTCAAAGCAGGGAGCGGAAGGAAATGCGGGGATGAAGAACCTGCTGGGCGGAAAGGGCGCCAATCTCGCTGAAATGTGCAATCTTGGCGTGCCAGTTCCGCCGGGATTCTCCCTTTCGACCGAGGCCTGCGTTCATTATTATCGGAATGACGGGAATTATCCGCAGGGCCTGGAAGAAGAGGTTCGGAAGAATCTGGCCCGTCTGGAAAAAGAGTTGGGAAAGAGCTTTGATGACACAAAGAATCCACTGCTGGTCTCGGTCCGTTCCGGTGCCCGTGTTTCCATGCCGGGGATGATGGACACAGTTCTGAACCTGGGACTCAATGACCAGTCGGTTCTGGGACTTGCGGCGGCCTCCGGCAATGAGCGGTTTGCCTATGATTCTTACCGGCGTTTCATTCAGATGTTTGGAAATGTTGTTATGGGAATGGATTCCGAACATTTCGAGTCCAGGTTAACCGGCATGAAAAAAGCCCGTGGCGTAAAAGAGGACACAGAACTGAGCGCGTCCGATCTGAAGGAACTTGTGAGTCAGTTCAAAGCAGTTTTCCAGGATAAAACAGGGGAAGCATTCCCTCAGGAGCCGATAAAGCAGCTCTGGAAAGCCGTTGGTGCTGTGTTCGGTTCATGGAACAATGATCGTGCGTTTACCTATCGCAGAATCAATCACATTCCGGACGATTGGGGTACTGCGGTGAACGTTCAGTCTATGGTTTTCGGAAATATGGGGAACGATTGCGCAACCGGCGTCGCTTTTACCCGGGATCCGGGCAGCGGCGAAAAACGTTTCTTTGGCGAATTCCTGGTTAATGCCCAGGGGGAAGATGTCGTTGCAGGTATCCGAACGCCCCATCCCATTTCAAAGGAACAGGCCGGGGATTCCGGACTCAGGTCGCTGGAAGAAGAAATGCCTGAAATCTACGGAGAACTGGTAGATATATACAAAAAACTGGAAGCCCACTACCGGGATATGCAGGACCTGGAATTTACCATCGAAAGAGGCAGACTCTATCTACTCCAGACCCGTAATGGGAAACGGACGGGCTTTGCCAGTATCCGAATTGCGGTAGATCTCGTGGAAGAAGGGTTGTTGACAGAATCAGAGGGCCTGCATCGTGTGGACCCCAACGCCATCACCCAGCTCCTGGCACCTGTTTTCAATATGGAAAACAAAAATAAGGCCCTTTCAGCAGGAAGGTTAATGGCCAAAGGCCTCAACGCGGGGCCGGGCGCGGCCAGCGGAAGGATTGCTCTATCAGCGGAAAAGGCGATAGAGATGTCGGCATCCGGGAAAGTGGTCCTGGTTCGATTTGAAACTTCCCCGGAAGACCTGGCTGGAATGGATGTGGCGCAGGGAATCCTGACAGCCCGTGGCGGAATGACCTCCCACGCGGCGGTTGTTGCCAGGGGCATGGGAAAACCATGTGTCGTCGGCTGCGGCGATCTGGACATCGATTATGACAAGAATACGATCACAGCCGGTGGTCGAACCCTGAATGAGGGAGATAATATTTCCATCGACGGAACAACCGGAGAAGTGCTGGAGGGAATCGTCGAAACCATGGAGTCGGAAGTTATTCAGATTCTCGTGGAAGGAAAGGGTGAAGCCTCAGAATCCATTGTGTATCGCAATTTCTACAAGCTGATGAGCTGGGCGGAAAAGGCAAAACGCCTCGGTGTTCGTACCAACGCGGACACTCCCCACGACGCAGAAATAGCCCGCAGTCTGGGAGCGAAGGGCATTGGGCTCTGCCGAACCGAGCACATGTTCTTTGACGAAGATCGGATCCTGGCGGTTCGTGAAATGATTGTGGCGGAAACCACGGCTGAACGGGAAAAAGCGCTGGCGAAAATTCTGCCTATGCAGAGGGGAGATTTCGAAGGCATTTTCACGGCCATGAACAACCTGCCGGTTACCATCCGTCTGCTGGATCCCCCTCTCCATGAATTCTTGCCAAAGGAAGAAGAAGCGCAGGCGGAACTGGCAACACAGTTAGGCGTACCCCTGGATGGGTTGCAGCAGCGGATTGAATCCCTGATGGAAATGAACCCCATGCTGGGGCACCGCGGGTGCCGTCTCGGCATCACTTATCCTGAAATCTATAAAATGCAGGTTCGGGCCATCTTCGAAGCAGCTGTAAACTGCAAGAAAAAGGGTGTGAACCCTGTACCGGAAGTGATGATTCCACTGGTCGGGTTCAAGTCTGAGCTGGCTTTTCTAAACGAGATACTATTGAAGGAAATTGAGGCCGTGTTTGCGGAGAAAGGCACCCGGGTGGATTACCTGATGGGGACCATGATCGAAGTCCCCCGGGCAGCCATTACGGCCAATGAGATAGCGGAAATTGCCGAATTCTTCTCATTTGGTACCAACGACCTGACACAAATGGGGCTTGGATTTTCCCGGGATGATGCTGGAACCTTTATTGGAGACTATCTAACCAAGAAAATATTCCCTTATGATCCCTTCCAGAGCATCGACGTGGCCGGTGTCGGAGAACTTGTAAGAATTGCCTGTGAAAAGGGCCGGAGCGTTAAACCGGATCTCAAATTGGGAATCTGTGGAGAACACGGTGGTGACCCGGCATCTGTCCATTTCTGCCATGAGGTGGGATTAAATTATGTCAGTTGCTCTCCCTACCGGGTGCCAGTCGCGATCCTTGCGGCGGCCCAGGCCAATCTTTCCTGACAGGTTATCAGTCGAAAATTGCCAAAGCCCGCCACCCGGCGGGTTTTTTTATGCGTATCTTCAGATAATTGAGAATATGAGTCGCGATTCATTCGGAATAACATTGGCATGATATGCTATTCTTCCATATGAATAAATGAACCGGATTTTGCGGATGAAGTCCGTGGGAGGAAGAAACATGGGTGAGAATTTTCTGTTGCAGCCAGGGAAATACAAGTCACTGATGGCGGATGTCGGTTCCCGGTCAGTCATGGACAAGACCATTGCCTTTTTTGAAGACATGGGCAAAACACGCTTGACTGAGGATTTTAATCAGCGGGTTTGGTATCGGGAATTCCTTGATTTTCTGAAGAAAGAACAGATTTTTGCGAAATTACTGACCCCGAAGGAATATGCCGGAGGCGATCCGGATTGCCGTTGGGATACGGCGAGAAATAGTGAATACAGTGAATTACTTGCATTCTACGGAATCGGATACTGGTACTGTTTTCAAGTGACCATTCTGGGACTGGGTCCCATCTGGATGAGCGACAACGAGATAGCTAAGCAGAAGGCGGCCCGGCTGCTGAAAGAAGGGGCCATTTTTGCTTACGGTTTATCCGAAAAAGAGCACGGGGCGGACATTTATTCAACCGAAACCAAATTGACTCCCGTGGATGAGGGCAATTATCTGGCGAACGGCGAGAAGTATTACATTGGAAACGGTAACGAAGCCGCCATGGTATCTACCTTTGGAAAAGTTGATGATGGAAGCGGCGACTATGTGTTCTTTGTGACCAATTTTGAGCATAAACAATATGAATTGAAAAAGAACGTGGTAAGCCACCAGGAATATGTGGCCAATTTTGCTCTCC